>CAYYPJ010000133.1:0-7467 GCA_964473495.1 uncultured Spirochaetales bacterium | reverse complement strand
CTGCTTCGACCAACTCTGTGCAAAAGATGGTTTTAAAAGAATTAATAATTTCTAGCTATAATTTTACGAGATTTTGGGATGTTGTTCATTATAGCATGAAAAATGGGAGAAAATCAATCAGAAATACGATATATTTGCTTTGTTTATATAGAATTAACCGTCTATGTGAGCATCTAAAATCCCAGGAGAAACACCAGGAAAGCCCTGAAAAGCCTCCCCAGAGAAAAGATGATTTTAAATCCAAGAAATTGGGTATGTTCTTATAAGGGCAATAATTAGTCGGGAAGTAGGGACGACTGAACCGTTACGAAAAATGTTAGATTTTTATAAGGCTGCTGTCAAAGTAGGGATTGGATGGCAGCTCTGTCCTTTATGTTTTTTCCTGCAATAATACCATTGATCACTTGAACAAGTTGTTTATTTCACTGTATAATCAAATCACCTTATGAGTATGTTGGTTTCACTATGAGGACAAGCAAAGTGCTAACCCTTATTTTTTCTTTAGACAACTCTATTGGAATTGGATACAGTGTCTTTTACAATGCTATGCGACAAAATCCATCCCCATAACTTACGACAATATTGAATCCCAATGAGATAATATACAATACAATAGGTAATACCGCTTGACAAAAAGGGTTTGCTTTGGTAGTTTTCGACCTACGTGGTTTTGTGTCTGCATAGTATGATTGGATACAAACTTAGGCCCCTGTAGCTCAGTTGGTAGAGCACCACCATGGTAAGGTGGGGGTCATCGGTTCGAATCCGATCGGGGGCTCGTACGTGGTAACTGCCGTATTGGGTTTTGTTCCTGAGAATGGCGTATCACCTGTTTGTTAAGACTTTGCTAGCTGATTCAATGCTAGTTGGTTTGGGAGACGATTATGGCAAGTAAAAAAAAGGGTCCTGTTGAGAAAATTGCTTTGCAGTGTACCGAATGTAAACGGAGAAACTATACGACTTCTAAGAATAGAAGGAATATTCAGGGAAAGCTTGAGTTGATGAAATACTGCAAGTTCGACCGAAAACACACACTTCATAGAGAGACGAAGATCAAATAGTAGACATATGTTATAGGTCAGTAGCTCTAACGGTTAGAGCGCCGGTCTCCAAAACCGGATGTTGAAGGTTCGAATCCTTCCTGACCTGCTTTTCCCCTTTTATCAATCGGAGATAGTAATGAAAAAAATGATCAAGTATTTGAAAGAAAGTTATCTTGAGATAAAGAAAGTCGTCTGGCCTTCAAGAGAGGCTGTGGCTTCGTCCACAAAGGTGGTTTTAGTATCAACTCTCATCATTTCCGCAGTATTAGGGCTGGTGGACTATTTCCTGCTTAAGGGTTTGTATTTTATCTTCTAGTGTAACTGCATTAGAATAATGGAGTAAGTATGGCTAAAGGGTGGTATGTTATTCATACCTATTCTGGGTATGAGAACAAGATTGAAAAGACCATTAGAAAGCTGATGGAAGAACCTAGGCTTGCTGAATACGTCTTTGAAGTACGAGTACCGTCAGAAGAGGTGGTCGAAGTCAAAGATGGAAAACGCAAGATCTCAATGAAAAAGATTCTTCCGGGATATATTCTTTTGCAAATGGATCTGCCGAATATCGGATGGAAACATCCTTGCGCATTGATTCGAAGAATTCAGGGAGTGACCGGTTTCGTGGGATCGAGGGATGGTTCAAAACCTCAGCCTATAACTGATGATGAGGCGCGTAGGATTTTTCAAAAGACTGGTGATATCAAATCTGATAAGACGCTTAGGCCTAAACAGTCCTTTTCTGTTGGCGAGAAAGTCAAGATTGTTGAAGGACCGTTCGATACCTTTACCGGTAGTGTGGAAGAGGTGAATAATGAACGTTGTAAGTTGAAGGTGATGGTCGGCATATTTGGACGATCCACTCCTGTAGAAGTGAATTTCCTTCAGGTTGAGAAGATCTAATTTCTGATCTTTGATGTCTGGCATAGATAGAGCGGGTTTTCCCGTTGATGTTTGACATATATAGTGTTGTATGACATATATAGTGCCCCTTCCCAAGAGGTCTTGTACCGTTTCGGGAAGTGTAGGGAGCTTGTCGTTGACAAGCGTTAGAACCAGCATGGAGACTAATCTTCATGAAAAGGAGAACTGTTATGGCTAAGAAAAAGATTACTGCAATTATTAAGTTGCAAGTACCTGCTAAGAAAGCTACACCGGCACCACCGGTAGGGCCGGCGCTTGGTCCTCACGGGGTAAGTGCACCCAAATTTGTACAGCAGTTCAACGACAGAACCAAGAACCTGGAAGCAGGTTTGACTGTTCCTGTTGTGATCACGGTGTATCATGATAGAAGTTTTACCTTCATCATAAAAACTCCTCCTGCAGCTGTACTGATTAAAAAGGCTTGTGGAATCAGTAAAGGTTCGGGAGAACCGCAGAAGAACAAGGTCGCAAAAATATCTAGAGATCAACTAAAAGAGATTGCTGAATTGAAGATGCCGGACTTGAATGCAAACGACATCGAAGCAGGGATCAAGATCATCGCCGGTACTGCAAGAAGTATGGGTGTGGTGGTGGAGGCATAGATATGAAGCGAGGTAAAAAGTATAGAGAAGCATTGAGTAAGGTTAATCGTGAAACTTTGTATGGTGTCGATGATGCATTGAACCTGATCAAGGATATGTCATTCGCCAAGTTTGATGAGACCATTGAACTTTCTGTGAAATTGAATATCAAGAGAAGTCAGTCCGTTCGAGATACCGTAGTACTTCCACATCAGTTTTCTGTGGAGAAGAAAGTGCTGGTATTTGCCCGTGGTGAAAAGGCGGAAGAGGCTAGAGAAGCTGGTGCAGCATATGTCGGTGATGTTGATTTGGTCAAGAAGATCAAGGATGGCTGGTTAGACTTTGATGTAGCAGTAGCTACACCGGATATGATGAAAGACGTTGGTCGTCTTGGTCCTATTCTTGGTCGAAGGGGTTTGATGCCTAACCCGAAGACAAGGACTGTCACTTTTGATATCAAGGCAGCTCTTGCTGAATTGAAAAAAGGGCGAGTGGAATTCCGCGCCGACAAGACAGGTGTCATTCATATGGCTATCGGTAAGGTATCGATGGATGCTGATAAGGTAGCTGAGAATGTACAGCTCGTTGTTGGCGAGATCGTACGAAAGAGACCGAGTGATGTAAAAGGCGATTTCGTCAAGAGTATCGCGCTCTCTTCTACAATGAGTCCCGGCGTAAAATTAGACGTACGGGCACTGCAGTAGGATAGGAGGTAGAAGATGGCTGAATATCAAGTAAAGATACAACAAACAAAAGTAGTTGCTATCGATGCATTGAAAGATGAATTCAAAGATGTGAAAGATTTTATCTTCACTGATTTTAGGGGATTGACTGTTGAGCAGATCACTGATTTGCGAAACAAGCTGAGAGAGCAGGATGCGACATATAGGGTTGTTAAGAACCGATTTGCAAAGATCGCACTCAAGGATCTTGAACGTCCGGTTGCAGATGAGTATCTTACTGGTCCCACGGCTGTGGCATTGCCCAACGGTGAGTCAGGGCCTGTTGCTAAGATACTAGTGGAATTTTCTAAGAATGCACCGGTTACTATCAAGGGCGGGATCTTGGATAACAATCTGTTTAATGCTCAACAGGTTGTGGCTTTTAGCAGGTTGCCAACTCGAAATGAGTTATTGGCTTCTCTTATGAGTACCATGAGGGCACCTGTGCAGAATATTGTTTATCTACTTAATGCAGTACCTACAAAACTTGTGCGAACGTTGCAGGCTGTTGCAGATAAAAAGGAATAAGCGACATTAGTCTTCGAAAGTAGCATGCTACTGTCGCATTATACAAAATTAATTATTGATAAGGAGAAGATAATATGGCTACCAAAGATGAAATTTTAGAAGCAATTGGAAACATGACAGTACTTGAGGTCTCAGAACTGATTTCTGCTATGGAGGAAAAGTTCGGTGTAACTGCAGCTGCTCCTGTAGCAGTGGCAGCAGCTGTAGCTGCTCCTGTTGAAGAAGAAGAACAGACTGAGTTTGATGTCATCCTGAAAAGTTTTGGTGAAGGGAAGAAGATCCCTGTAATCAAGGCTGTCAGAGCTATTACCGGTCTTGGTCTTAAAGATGCTAAAGAAGTCGTTGAGGCTGGAGATAAAGCAATCAAAGAAGGCGTATCTAAGGAAGAGGCTCAATCAGTTAAAGCTAAACTTGAAGAAGCTGGCGCAACTGTTGAAGTTAAATAGTTTCTTTCTACGAGACGTATATCACATGATGAACTCGTGTGATCTGTTTGATCGGATCACATAGAGAACAGCCACCGGACAGGGTATTTGTTCCGGTGGCCTGTTGTGTCTTTCAGAAGATGCAACACATCCTTATGGTTTGGATTTTGTTCAGGTAGTACCTGTGCAAACAGTTTGTTTAAGAAAAATGGCTGAAAAGAAGCTGGTTTACGGTAGTGAAACAGGATGGTCTTTGAGCATCGGCTACTTACGGAAGCTGTTTTTCTCGTGATATGAATCCAGGGGGTACCAATGCTTGCCGATGGCAAAGCTATAGAACGAGAGTATGTGGGAGCCAAGTTTGAAGAAGTGTTAGCACTTCCCAATCTAATAGATATTCAGCTTTCATCGTACGAAAAGTTTCTCCAGCGTGAGAGACTCACGAAACATGAACCTCTCAAGCTTCAGGGGATGGAAGAGGTCTTTCAGGCAACCTTTCCCATTGAGAGTCCCAGCGGTGGTGATATGATACTGGAATATGTATCATATACATTAGATGAGGAACATATAAAATTCAGTGAGATCGAATGTAAACAGAAGGGACTCTCCTATTCAGTACCTATCAAGGCAAAAATAAATCTGATCTTTCAGACAACAGGTGAAATCAGACAGAAGAATATATATGTTGGTGATATTCCTCTTATGACAGATCGTGGCACGTTTATCATCAATGGTGCTGAACGGGTAGTCGTCAGTCAGATACATCGATCCCCGGGTGTGATATTTTCTCATGATAAGGGCATCTATTCATCACGCATAATACCATATCGTGGTTCATGGCTCGAGTTTGAGATTGACCACAAGAAAGATCTTGTATATGCAAAGATAGATAGAAAGATACGTGTCTTAGGCACCCTCTTTTTGCGTGCTCTGGGGTATGACAGCCGAGAGAATATTCTTGAACTCTATTATGACTCAAAGAAATTGCAATTGGCTGGATCAGTAGATGCAGCAAATTTAAATAATATTGTACTTTATAAGGATATATATATAACAGAGGGTGATGAGCAGAAAAAACTCTATCGTGCAGGTGATAAGATTCACCCGCATGAGGTTGATGAACTGATTTATTCCGGTATAACGGAGATTGAAATCATTGATATGGAGTCAGAGAACTCCCTGCATGCTCAGACAATACTGCGTTGTTTTGAGATCGAGGATGCCAAACATACTCGTGTTGAACAGGGGTTTGATGAGCCGACAAAAGAAGATGCCCTTATCGCAGTCTATTCAGTGTTGATGCCTGGTGAACCGATTACTCTGGAAAGTGCAGAGAAAGATTTGAACACGATGTTCTTTTCCTATAGACGGTATGACCTCGGTCGTGTCGGCAGGTATAAGTTGAATAAGAAATTTGACTATGAAGAACCGTTTGAAAACCCTGTTCTGACCAGAAATGATATAGTCAACACCATGGGGCAATTGATAAAAGTCTATATGGGTGAAGCTAATATTGATGATATTGATCATCTTGGTAACAGGCGTGTCAGATCTGTAGGTGAGCTTTTACAAAACCAGTTAAAAACTGCTTTTACACGAATGGAGCGTATTGCCAAAGAACGTATGAACCTTGAGACAGAGACCGTCAAACCTCAGGACTTGATATCGATCAAGCCGGTCGTGGCTGCGATCAAAGAATTCTTTGGTTCGAGTCAACTTAGTCAGTTCATGGATCAGATAAACCCTCTTTCTGAACTTACTCATAAACGTAGACTCAGTGCGTTAGGACCTGGAGGTCTGTCACGTGACCGTGCAGGGTTTGAGGTCCGAGATGTGCATTATACTCACTATGGAAGAATGTGTCCGATTGAGACACCTGAGGGACCAAATATTGGTCTTATAGTCTCCTTGGCAAATTATACCCGTGTAAATGATTATGGATTCCTTGAAAGTCCCTATCGTAAAGTGGTCAATGGTAAAGCCTCGAAAGAGGTTGAGTATCTCTCAGCTATCGATGAGGAAAAATACTTCATCGCACAGGCGAATGCAAAAATTGATTCTGATGGTAACTTTCTTGACTCACAGGTGTCTGTGCGTCGATCCGGTGACTATATCACCAAAGAACCAAGTAAGATCACCTATATGGATGTCTCTCCAAAACAGGTAATCTCTGTTGCTACTTCGTTAATCCCTTTCCTGGAACATGATGATGCTAACCGAGCGTTGATGGGATCGAATATGCAGAGACAAGCTGTTCCTCTGGTCTTCCCGGAACCGCCTCGTGTCGGTACCGGTATGGAGGGAAAGACTGCCTATGATTCCGGGGTATTGATTAAGGCAAAACGTGCTGGAACTGTTGATTATGTCTCTTCTACCGGGATTGTCATCATACCTGATGATGCAGTTGATGCTGATGATAAAGATCACTATTTGGTACAGAAGTATCAGAGAACGAACCAGGATACCTGTTTTACTCAGAAGCCCATCGTCAAGAAAGGGCAGCACATAGAAAAAATGCAGGCGATTGCCGATGGTCCTTCCACTTTTAGAGGGGAACTGGCATTGGGGCGTAATATCCTAGTGGGGTTTGTTCCCTGGAATGGGTATAACTATGAAGATGCTATCCTCATTTCAGAGAAAGTGGTCAAAGAGGATGTCTTTACCTCTATTCATATCAAAGAGTTCTCAGTTGACATTCGCGAGACGAAGTTAGGAGTTGAGAAATTAACCCGTGACATTCCTAACACAAGCGAGAAGTCACTTGAGCAGCTTGATGCCGATGGGATCATCCGTGTAGGTGCCAAGGTGAAATCTGGATACATCCTTGTTGGTAAAGTCACTCCAAAGTCTGAAGCAGACTCCACTCCGGAGTTTAAGCTGCTTAATTCTATCTTTGGTGAGAAGGCTAAGGAAGTGCGTGATACATCCCTGAAAGTGCCGCATGGTACTGAAGGAACTGTCATTGATATTCAGCGATTGAGACGATCTGAGGGGGATGACCTTCCTCCAGGCGTTGATGAGGTCGTCAAGGTGCTTGTTGCTCGAAAGCGTAAGCTGAAAGAGGGTGACAAGATGTCTGGTCGTCACGGAAACAAGGGCGTCGTTGCACGAGTATTGCCTGAAGAAGATATGCCGTATATGGAAGACGGTACTCCTCTTGATATCTGTCTTAATCCTCTCGGTGTTCCTTCAAGAATGAATATTGGTCAGTTATTGGAAACTGAATTGGGTTGGGCGGCAGAAAGAC
>CAYYPJ010000132.1:0-7487 GCA_964473495.1 uncultured Spirochaetales bacterium | reverse complement strand
ATCATCTATTATATTTATTATATACGTAATTTTTCCCTTAAAATATTTTGTATACATAAATATACATATATTAATATATGTATATATCAATTTATATACTATAATTTTATGTTTACAGTATTTTTTCCATATACTAAGTAACCATGTATTCTGCATGGCAAAAGCTAAAAAAACATGATAGAGTATGAGCATGATACAGCAACTAAACATACCAGAGACGATATTTCAGGATCTTATGTCAAAACGTGTTCGCAATATACTGCTGATCTGCAGCCGTTACGACAGATTCATGCTTGAAGAAGATGGAAGAGTCGAAGAACTCCTGTTTCTGGACTATGTATCACTGGGATTACGCTATCCTCCAAAGATCACCCATGCACCTTCTGCACAAGTCGCTCTTTCTCTGCTGAAAGAACATGAGTTTGAACTCGTAATCACCATGATCAATACCGGAGAGCTTCATGTAGCAGAACTGGCAGAGACTATTAAACGTAAGTACCCGGATAAACCTATTATTATCCTTTCTCCGCAGGCAACTCACAAAAGACTGCGGGAGTTGAAGATGAAGAATCGTGATGTGGTTGATTATATATTCACCTGGCAGGGAAATCCCAACATTCTACTGGCAATGGTCAAGTTGGTGGAGGATCGTATGAACGCCCCCTTGGATACGACGTCTGCCGGTGTTCAGGTTATTATCCTAGTCGAAGACTCTGTACGGTACTATTCCACCTATCTTCCTATGATCTATACCAGCTTGATCCAGCAGACACGATATATTATGTCAGAAGGGCTGAATGACTGGTCACGGACTCAGCGTATGAGGGGAAGACCAAAGATCCTTCTGGCAAAGAACTATAATGAAGCCGTGGAGCTCTATGATACCTTCAAAGATTACACCTTGGGAATCATCTCTGATATAACCTACAAGCGTGATGGAACAGTCGACAAAGAGGCAGGATTACAACTATGCAAGCATATCCGTAAAGAGAATAGTGAACTACCAATCCTTATTCAGTCATCCCGACTGGAGTATCAGGCAGAAGCTGAGCGGTATCATGCACATTTTATCTACAAGCGTTCAGAGACGCTCCTTGCAGATATCCGGACATATATACGAAGAAGCTATGGTTTTGGTGATTTTATATTCAGAGACCCTGTCACTCTTAGACAGATAGCAAAAGCCGAGAATCTCCGAGATTTTCAATACACACTCACATCCATCCCGCTAGACTCATTTGAGTATCATGCACGAAACAATGATTTCTCAAAATGGCTTAAGGCACGCGCGCTCTTCAATCTTGCAAAGTTGATCAGACCGATAACGATAGAGAATCACTCTTCTCTTGATGATCTGCGAAATGATATCATCCTGATCATTAAATCCTATCGAAAGCAGCGGGGACGAAATATCATAGCTGTCTTCAATAAAGACCGATTCGATGAACTCTCATTTTTCACTAGAATAGGTTCCGGTTCACTCGGAGGAAAAGGCAGAGGGCTAGCCTTTATGAGTCTGCAGGTAAAAGAGAGCCGATTAGCAGAGAAATACCCTGAGATGTACCTTTCTATCCCCAGAACCATTGTTCTGACTACTGAGATGTTTGATCTCTTCATGGAACAGAACAACCTGCAGAATGAGGTGATAAAGGACTATTCAGATGAGGAGATCTTGAATATCTTTCTTACAGCAAAACTCCCCGAGACATTGAAGGAGAATCTTAAAGCAATCATCAAGGTCTTAAAAGCACCTATAGCAGTGCGTTCATCAAGTCTTCTGGAGGATTCTCACTATCAGCCGTTTGCCGGGATCTATGAGACATGCATGATCTCGAATGCTCATCCTGATTTTGATAGAAAACTCAAAGATCTATGCAATGCGATCAAGTGTGTCTATGCCTCAACCTACTATAAACGCAGTAAAGACTACCTGCGGGCTACCAATCATATCGCCGAAGAGGAAAAGATGGCAGTCATCATTCAGCAGGTCACCGGGACGAGGTTCGGTCAATACTGTTATCCTAATGTATCAGGGGTCGCCAGATCTTTGAATTACTACCCAATAGGGAAAGAATCTGCCAAAGACGGCGTCGCATATCTTGCATTCGGCTTTGGAAAGACTGTCGTTGAAAATGGGATCTCATTACGCTTCTCCCCCAAATACCCAAAGAGGGCTATGCAGCTCAATACCAATCAATCTATAGCTGCAAAAACGCAGCATGAATTCTATGCTCTTGATATGGAGCATCCATTCAAACCTGAAGCAGCTGATGTGGAGAACCTTGTCAAACTTGACATCGCCGACCTGAATGATATCACCCCTTTAAAATATGTTGCTTCAACCTATGATATGCGTAACCAGGTGTTATCAGACTCACCATCGGCACAGGGGAAGAAGATCATCACTTTTGCCGCATTGCTCAAATACAATGTACTGCCGGTGGCAAAGATCATAAGAGAACTTCTGCAGCTTGGTGAGCATGTTATGAATGTACCTATCGAGATCGAATTCGCCTGTAATTTTAATAAGCCGATAGAGAAAAAACCGGAATTCAGCATTTTGCAGATACGTCCCATCATAGAAGGGGCTGAGGCATCCGACGTTCGCGTAACTCAGGAAAGGATCGATCGATCATTGATCTACTCGAAACGAGCCATGGGAAATGGGACATATCCTGACCTGTATGATATCGCCTATATCAAGCCAGAGAACTTTGACCCGGCAAAGACCCATGAAATGGCTCATATCATTGCAGAGATCAATGAGCGCTTCATTGAAGATGACAGAGGCTATATCCTTATAGTAGCAGGACGTCTGGGGTCAAGTGATTCATGGTTAGGGATACCGACGACCTGGTCGCAGATATCACAGGCAAAAGTGATCATTGAAACAGGTTTACCGGACTTTGAGATAGAACCAAGTCAAGGCACTCATTTTTTTCAGAACTTGACGTCGCTGCACAATGCCTACATGACGATCAACCCCATTCGTGGTGACGGAACATGTGATTTTTCGACCCTTGACGCGATGGAGGCCCTCATGGAAACAGAACACATCCGTCTCGTGCACAGCAGGAGACCCTTCACAGTCAAGGTAGATGGTAAGAGCGGTCAAGGATATATTACACTGGACTGATCAGGTGAATGTAAAACAATTCCAAAGAGGATCTTGCGGAGGATCGGCTAAGATTGTCAGTGGTTCTTTTCGTATCGGGTGAATGAACTCGACCTTTCGGGCATGCAGATAGATACCGCCCCCGCGATTGGACCGTCTAGCTCCATACTTCAAATCACCCTTGATTGAACACCCTGTTGCAGCAAGTTGAGCCCTGATCTGATGATGCCGACCGGTGTGCAGATCAATCTCCAGCATATAGTAGTTTGTTGTCGCACCTATCACACGATAACTTAAATGTGCAAATTGTGATCCTTTCTTTTGCTCATCATAGGCAAAGGATTTGTTCTTCTTCCTGTTTCGTATCAGATAATGCTTCAATTCTCCCTTTTCGTCAGGAGGCATCTTATTGACGATAGCCCAGTAGGTCTTTGAGATCTTCTTCTCTTTGAACAGGGTCCCAAGTCTTGAAAGAGCTTTATCGGTCTTCGCAAATATAACGATACCACTCGTTGGTCTATCAATCCTATGCGGTATCCCAAGGAAGATGTTCCCTTTTTTGTTATAGACAACCCTGAGATAATCCTTCACAAGATCAGACAACGGAATATCTCCAGTCTGATCCGCCTGTACGATCTCAGATGGTACTTTATTCACGATAATCAGATGATTATCCTCATAGAGAATCCTATCCCGTAGACTCTTTCTCATCACGTATCTCCAATGTCAAATTGCAGCTGCTTGGGCTGCTCGTTCTTGTCCCCGCTTTTGTCTGTTCCATCATGATGGGTATGGACGACTCTTCTAATACGAAGAGAACGAATCGATTTAGTCGTTAATCTGACCCCGTTCGCCTTTACTCCCTTCACAAGAAATCCGGTAAAGGGAAAACTTTCTTCAAAGACCTTCATTCGTTTCTTCGGCTTGTATTGGACAAAGATCTCAGCATCCTCACGCGTCGAGAACTTCAGAATCTTGGCACCTTCAGGAACAAGCTCATACGACCTGTTCATGATAAACTGTACGATCTGACATCTTTTTACATAGATCAGTTTGGTAGTTGTATCCTGATAGATAATCGTAAAAACCACCTTTCCCAGACAAGTCTTATCGGCTAAACAGCAAAACCTCATACCCTTCCCGGCAAAATACTTGTCAATGGTATCAGTCACAAAATAGCAACCAGACTTCTTGACAATCAACAGCCTGTCATAAGGAGAGACCAGACACTGCGTATTCCCATCTTTCACGTTATAACCGAGATATCCAGTCTTTGAATCATACTTCACTGTCAAATCTCTATTTGCGGCTTCACGAACATCAACCTTATCAAATGAGATGATCTTCGTCTTTCGTTTTACGAGAGGACCGGAAGTTTGTCTCATCGCCTGTATGGTATCAAGGGCATATTCCACAAGATGCTCAAGAAGGTATGCGATCTCCTTTAATCGACGATTCATCTCATCTGCTTCATGTTTTTCTTTGTTGATATCATAGAGAGATATCCTTCTTATAGGGATCTTTAAGAGATGTTCAACATCATCCTGTGTCACATCACGCGTCAACTGATCCCTATAAGGAACAAACCCATCGAACACAGCCTTCGTCACACGTTCATGGGTGTTCATCTTTTCTATCAACTTATAAATACGTTGTTCAATGAAGATACGCTCCAGAGTCCTTATTTGTAACCGATCAAGCAGATGCCCTCTCTCATTCTCAAGCTCTTTCTTAAGGATCTCCACTAATCTCTCAGTCTGATATCTGACCACTTCAGACACCGTCATGATAACCGGTATGCCCTTTTTGATCACAAGCAGGTTTACCGAGATAGATTGTTCACAGTCGGTAAATGCATACAAGGCATCAACGACATCCTGTGTATAGGTATTCCTGGGGAGGTTTATCTCAATATTGATCTTCTCAGTTGTGAAATCATTAATTCCCGAGATCTTGAGTTTGCCTTTTTTTGCAGCATTCTCAATCGAAGCGATCAATCTTTCAGTTGAGACCCCGTAAGGGATTTCCTCTATGATGATCTTCTTGGCATCATCAGTGTTCAACTTTGCCCGTACCATGACCTTCCCATTACCATCTCCATACCCTGATATGTCAAGATACCCTCCACCGAAGAAATCCGGATAGAGTTCAAAGGGCTGACCCTGCAGATTCGCGGCCATTGCATCTAATACTTCATTCAGATTATGAGGGAGGACCTTTGTAGCCATCCCTACAGCTATCCCTTCAGCGCCCTGTACCAGAAGTACCGGTAATTTTGCAGGAAACGCGACCGGTTCTTTATTACGTCCGTCATATGAGTCTTGATACACCGTCAGTTCCGGGTTATAGAGAACCTTCTTGGCATACGGAAGTATTCGACACTCGATATATCGTGCTGCCGATGCGACATCACCTGTCAGGATGTTACCGAAGTTTCCCTGTTTATCAATAAAGAGTTCCATATTTGCAAGATTCACCAACGCTTCATTGATCGATGCATCACCATGCGGGTGATACTGCATACAGTGTCCAACGACATTGGCCACTTTATGAAACTTTCCATCATCCATCTCGAAGAGCGAGTGGATAATACGTCTCTGTACCGGCTTTAATCCATCAGCGATATCAGGGATAGCCCTTTCTTTGATGACATAGGAGGCATACTCTAAGAAATTCTTCTTGAATAGTTTCTGTACATAGACCATTAGATCAGATTCTCCATGATAAATTCTCTTCGCTTTGGGGTATTCTTCCCCATATAGAAATCAAGGGTCTCTTTACTATCGTGAATAGACTTGATGTTGACTGATATCAGCCTGATGTCATCACCGATAAACTGCCCGAACTCCTTCGGTGATATCTCCCCCAGTCCTTTGAAACGCGTGACCTCCGGATTGGATATCTTACGATAAGCCTCATTTCGTTCAGTCTCACTGTAACAATAGATCGTCTTTTTCTTGTTTCGTACTCGAAACAAAGGCGTCTCCAGAATATAGATCCTGCCGCCTACGACAAGCTCTTCAAAATAACTGAGAAAGTAGGTCAACAATAAGTTTCTGATATGAAATCCATCATAATCCGCATCAGTGGCAACGATGATCTTCGCATACCGCAGAGTATCCAGAGAATTCTCTATACCAAGAGCTTTCATGAGGTTGTAGAGTTCTTCATTCTTGTATATCTCAGTTCGTTTCTTCCCATGCACATTCAGAACTTTCCCACGAAGGCTGAATATAGCCTGGGTATATACATCACGGGTAGAGACCATTGAACCGGATGCAGACTGCCCCTCTGTAAGAAAGATCATCGTATCCTCACCATGTTTATTATTACCAAGATGAAATTTACAATCTTTCAGATTGGGGATCTTGATAGAGACTCTTTTTGCAGCCTCTCGGGCACCCTTCTTTACCGCATTCAGTTCTTTCCGCAACTTCTCATTGTTGACGATCTTGTCGTTGAGCCTTTCAGCAGCTCCCTGATGTTTGAGCAGAAAATCAACAATAGCACCTTTCACTTCCTGTACGATCCACCCGCGAATATCTGTGTTGCCTAACTTGTTCTTCGTCTGGCTCTCAAAGACGGGATTCATCAACTTCACCGAAATAGCACCTACAACACCTTCACGAACATCTATCCCTGAATAACTCTTTCTATAGTATTCATTCACCCCCTTGAGTATCCCTTCACGAAAGGCACTCAGATGGGTACCCCCGTTACTGGTATACTGCCCGTTCACGTAGGAAAAATAGTTTTCGCCGTAGTTACTGGTATGGGTCAGAGATAATTCGAGATGTTCTCCCTGATAATAGATGATATCATAGATATGCTGAGATTCGACTTCAGCTTGAAGCAAGTCAAACAATCCTTTTCTGGATCGATAGGATCTCCCGTTATACTTTAAGGTAAGACCTGCATTCAGGTATGCATAATTCTGAATTCGTTCATTGATGAACTCATCATCAAATGCATACTCCCCAAAGATCTTGTCATCAGGGATAAATTCGATAAAGGTCCCGGCAGGTTGGGAACTCTTCCCGCGTTTCTGTGATAATAATATTCCCCGTTCAAAGACGGCTTCTGCATATTTCCCATCGCGATATGATATAACATGAAAATAAGAAGAGAGTGCGTTCACTGCCTTGATACCGACACCATTAAGACCCACAGAAAACTGGAATACCTCATCGTTATATTTCGCACCGGTGTTTATGATCGAAGCACAATCAATCACCTTTCCCAAAGGGATCCCGCGTCCAAAGTCACGCACTTTTACCAAAAGTTCTCTGATTGTAATAGTTATCTGCTGTCCGAATCCCATGATATATTCATCAATACTATTATCTATAACTTCTTTTAACAAGATATAGAT
>CAYYPJ010000131.1:0-7496 GCA_964473495.1 uncultured Spirochaetales bacterium | reverse complement strand
ATTTTTGAGAATATCAATACTATATACTATAAAACAAAACGATGATATCATAGCTTAGCTGATACTTTCAAGGAGCTAGATATATGCTTTGTCTTACATTGACCGGAAAGGATTGTACAGAGTCGATTAGTCAATATATTCAACATAAAACATCTGTGCAGATGGTGGAATTACGGGTAGATCTTCTAAAGTGCATTAACAAAGGTCAGATACAAAAGCTTACTGAGGCTATCTCTATTCCAAAGATCCTGACCTGTAGAAGAGTTCGCGACGGAGGATCATATTTCGGTAGTGAACGGGCTAGGGCTCGATTGCTGAACAGTCTCCTCGATCTAGGGTTTTCCTATATCGATATTGAGGAGGATGTGAAGAGACCCGATCTTGAGAAGACGGCACATGAATATAATGTGAAGATAATACGATCATTTCATGATCTTGAAGGTGTTCCGAAAGATCTCTTTACCAAGATTGTGAAACTGAGACGAAGAGGGGATGTAGCAAAAGTAGCCGTAACACCAAAGAGTATTAATGATGTTCTGCTGCTCTTCAAGGTGAAACATGAATTGAGGGAGATAGAAGATAAAGTAGTCATAGGTATGGGTGATTACGGGATCCCGACACGCATACTCTATAAACTTACTGGATCATTGTTTACTTTCTGTTCACCAGATGGGACACCTGCTGCATCGGGACATCTTTCTCCTGAGATAATGCATGGACTGTATCATGCAGATAGCGTGAATGATGATACAGGAATATATGGTATCATAGGGAATCCTGTCATGCACACCTCATCACCGAAGATCCACAATCCTGCTTTTCGCAGAATTGGGCTCAATGCTATTTATGTTCCATTTCTTGTTGATGATGTAAGAGGGTTCTTCCAGTTGGCGGAACTTCTCTCAATAAAAGGATTCTCTGTAACGGTTCCCCATAAACAACAGGTGTTACCCTATTTGGGTAAGATCTCTCGAGAGGTAAAACTTATAGGCAGCTGCAATACAGTAGTACGATACAACAACCTCTGGAAAGGGATGAATACAGATTTCTATGGGTTCCTTAAACCTATTCAGGAGGAGTTGGATGCCCAAAGAATTAGAAAAGCTGTAGTGATAGGAGCCGGTGGAGCAGCCCGCTCTGTTGTATGGGCGCTGAGAAATTACTACTGTAAAGTTGTTATTCTTAATAGAACGATCGAGAAAGCAAAAAAATTGGCATTGGAAACAGGTTCTGAATGGGGAGGGTTGACTGATATAGATAAAATGGATCATGCCGATTTGATTGTGCAGACAACAAGTGCTGGCATGCCTCCCCTGGAGAATGTGAACCCTATAGAAACCTATCAGTTCTCTGGCAGAGAGCTTGTTTTTGACCTTGTCTATAAGCCAAAGAACACGCTATTTTTGGAAAAAGCTAAACTTGCCGGTTGTAAACTAATATATGGTATGGATATGTTGGTAGCTCAAGGTGTATTACAGTTTGAAGCCTTCACCGGTTTTACCTATCCTCAAGATCTTTAAGAGACATATCAAATAGGAGTATAAAGAGAACTCTTCAGCTTTCGCAGCAAAAAGATCTTTCTTAACGATTTGGAGAAGTTCTGATGATCTGGTAACATTGTACCTGAGAGGATATAGTTATTACCTTCTTTTAACAACTTTGTCGGACGAATCAGCAGGATCTCTTCTTGGTCAGGAAGGGAGCGAATATGGAGCTCTAGAAGGTCATATTTTGAGGAGAGAGCCTGTTTACACAGGTTCAGTTTTCCTTGATAATCGAATCCCGTTGCTTCTACAGAAGTAGGGTGTAAATAGGTAGATATTAACTGATCGCTGGAAAGAATAAGCTTTTTATCGATACGTGCAGACAGGTCTTCATACTCTACACGTGCAAACTGTTTATTAGAGAGACTTTTGCGTAATTCTTTTATGAAAGCAGTATCGTTTACCTTTGGCGTCTCATCCGGTAAGAAGTATGATGAATCAATATTGTCTAATAACGATACTTGGTTCTCTGTTTCTGCAGGTTTTGGCATTATTTGATGTGATTCGATTGGGGCATAGGTCTTAGTCTTGGGCAATGTATCAATCCCTGAGGATATGAGGATGTCTCTCCAGATCGGCTCGGTGGCAGTGTTGAACAAAAAGATCCCAGGTGCAAGGGTTTTGATAATGTGATCCTGTAAAGCAGGATGTTTTTCAAGGATCCTTCGTCTATTCTCATTTGCAGTGACAATAATACCAGAATAAATCTGCAAAGAATCGTACTCATGCTTCCACTGTGTGATTGTTTGTTCAATATTGTGCGGGACCTTATTATGGGAAAGCTCATTGAGTAGGTCCATGATCTGTGTAAGGGTGTAGGAAAGATCAAAGGCATAGATACAACTCTTCTTTGTGATCTCAAATCGGTAATTCATGTCAGTTGTGATAACTCGGGAAAAGATATATAAAAAACGTGATTCAGCAAGAGTAAGATTAGCATCACAGGTAATGGTGAAATCTGAATCAATGATGAAATGGTTCTCTTTGTTATCTGATCCATCCTGCTGCATAAGTCTGTCGGCTAAAGGGTTGATAGAGTAGTAATTTCCCTGTTTGTAAAGAATACCAAAAATTGAAAGTATATGGAAAGGGTCAGAAGTCTCATTAAGAGGCATGTTATGATGAGAACATAGTGCATTCCAGATCCGATAGAAATCACTCGATTGAAGGGGTCGTATGTGTGTGGTGAACTGAAAGAGTTCACTAAGGAATCCATATAGATTAGAGATACTTACCAGCGGGAAGAACTCAAGGAAACAGTTTGCCAGGAACGTGAGGAAATATTTCTTCCAAGAAGAATTTGTGTATGGTTCAAAATGGTTATTGTTCGGTAGAATGATCCCGTGTGAACGCCCTATTATACCCATCCCCGACATACCGGTGATGAGAGAGTGTATGAATGGCGGTATATGTTCTTCTGAGAGAAAAGGGAACATCTCTTGTATGGTCTTTATTGAAGTCTTTCGTAGAGTCCCATCAGAATTTACCCTGATCTTTCCAGATGCAAAGATGGATAAGATCGCAATATGAAAAGGCTGTTCAAAAATATATTGTGTATTTGGGAGTATTGCACACTTGTGCTGTTTCTCGACGGCAATTATATGTTTGATATTTATGACTTCCGGGACAAGATCATCAAAAAGGATTGGGTTAATCGACAAAGAATCATCTACCCGTTGATAGATCAATAAACGTTCTTCAAGATTAATGATGATCTGCTGTATGACATAGAACTTAATTTCTTTGGTAAAGAAATGGTATATATCATCTACAGATGGGTGGTTCAGTAGATAAATAGCATTAAGAATAATGCGTTCCTGATCATCAATGAGTGAGACTATACGATATTTAATATTCTCATGAGAAATAAAACGTATGAGACGGTGTATGAGATCAGGTTTGTGAAAAGGGGTCTTGATTGGTCCAAGATAGTTTCTCATGATCGATAAAAAGGCCTGATCATCTAGTGTATAGAGAGCTTGTGTCCATTCTTCTACTGCATCCATTGTTTAATTCCATATTTCAATATGATATTTATATCCCTGTTCAATGAGAAACTTCTGTCTGTTTGCTGCAAATTCCTCTTCAACGGAGTATCTTGTTATAAGTGAGTAAAAGTAGGAACCATTAGCCTTTGGGCGGAGGATCCTTCCAAGGCGTTGAGCTTCCTCTTGTCTGGAACCGAATGTACCTGAGATCTGAATAGCTACAGAGGCATCAGGTAGATCAATAGCGAAGTTTGCGACCTTTGATACGATCAATATCTTTTGTTTACCATCACGAAATTGAGAGAAGAGCTCATCCCTTCTTTTGTTGGGAGTCACTCCCGTGATGATCGGAAGTCCAAGTTCGTTTGAGAGTTCTTTCAATTGAGAGATATATTGACCAATAATAAGAATATAATCGTTTTTGTGGTTCTTCAGCAATTGTTTGATCACCGGTTTCTTAAGAGGATTCTCTGATGAGATCCTGAATTTATCCCTTTTGGATCCAATCGCATAGGCTAGATCAAGGGATTCATCCAGTGGGATTCTAATCTCCCTGCAATGCGCTTCTGCTATCCAGCCTTTTTGTTCTAGATTCTTCCATGGGATGTCATATCTTTTTGGTCCAACAAGGGAGAATACTTCATCTTCACGATTATCTTCACGAACAAGTGTCGCTGTGAGACCAACACGATACATAGATTGGATTTCTGCAGTCACCTTAAAAACTGGAGCAGGAAGCGTATGCACCTCATCATAGATCACAAGACCCCAATTGTGTTTTGTGAAGATAGAGAAGTGTGGGAAATCGCTCATCTTATCCTTTCTCCATGTAAGTATCTGATATGTACAGACTGTTACTGGTTTGATTACTTTACGATCTCCAGAATATTCTCCGATATCATCTTTCGTGAGGGATGTCTTATCGATCAACTCATTGATCCATTGATGAACGGCAGCTACGTTTGTGGCAAGGATAAGCGTTTGTGTTTGAAGTGCCTGCATTATAGAGATACCGACAATGGTCTTACCCGACCCACAGGGAAGGACGATTGTACCGTATCCTGTTCCCGGGCCAAGATTGCCCAGAACGGCATTCTTGGCTTCATTCTGATAGTCACGTATTATAAATGTATAACCGGAAAGCGTTTTATCTCGCAGGGTGAACGACATAGGCTCACCCCGATGGAGGGGGATCCTGTCATCTACAGGATAACCGAGTTTGATCAACTGCAATTTGACATTTCCGCGATCATACAAGTGAAGATAGAATCCGTCATCATGAGGTATCAGCATCTCCATGAGAGATGCACGGTGCAATATCTCTTGAGTGATCTTTGCAACCTTGATTTTCAGGAAAAAACGATCCTGTCTGTCTTCGACTGGATGCAGTTCAATAGCACCAAAACGTGATATGATATCCTTGATGAAAAAAACAACAGATTCAGGAAGATCATACTTAGACCAATGAATTAATCTTTTGATGATCTCATCAGCGTTGATTCCTGCAGATGCAGCATTCCATAATGAGATGGAAGTGATCTGAAAAGTATGAATGTGTTCTGGTGATTTTACGAGTTCAGCAAATGCGATAATATCATTACGTGCTGGATTGAATGACGGTGAATGCACTTCTAATAGAAGAGTTTTATCACTTTGAATGATCAGTGGTCTATCATAGTTCTCATTTTTCATATCAGATCATACTAGCTGTTTATAGCAAAATAATCAACTGTGTGTAAAATGAGGGGTGCACGACAAATTCGTGAAGAATTACCCAAAGTATAGAAAGTAATGTTTTGCCTGACAAACTGACACGTATAAAATACAGTTAAGACAGAATGACATTATGAATATAGCAGAACTTGAGAAAGAACGAGATACACTGATTCGAGAAGTTTGTGAGTTTCCAATCTTTCGGCCAGAGACATTGACCAGCAGGTATCGCATGTGCGGGAAGAGCAATTGTCACTGTGCTGATGGAAAATCCGAAGGTCATGATCCAAATTCTCTGATTACTGCACAAGCACTCTCATCATACTCGATCTAAAGCTCAACAGTTTTCTTCCTCTCTTCATATACGTACATTCCCTTCTCCTCATACTAACTGGTCTCCTTATAGAGTCCAAGAAATTATGATGTCCACGTTATCGAAATGTATAGCGCCGAACTGGCACACTTGACGTGTACGATAATTACTCCCCGATAGCCTCTATAAAATCAGCAGGATTCCCTATTATAATATTTTTTTCTTTTGAGTAAGTGTACTTCTCCTTGACAGGTGATATGATCCAGGATTCTGTTGGTTTTATTTCATCGTGAAGTACAAAAAAGCCTTTTTCAAGTTTAGGGCTTGATGAGGCTTTAAACTCAACAGCAAGTACAGTCTTCCCCTGAACCAAAATTAGATCTATTTCGTTACCTGTGGAATTACGAAGGAAAAAATATTGCCAGTTTTTTAATGGTGCAAGGATATTTTCAAGGGCGAAAGTCTCCCATGATGCACCATAAACAGGATGTCCCATTAATGTGTTTTTATTCTTGATAAAAAGAAGAGCATGCATTATACCTGTATCGCGCACATATATACGGGGAGCTTTGATTATTCGTTTTCTAATGCTTGCTTCATAAGGCGGGACCAATCTCACCATATAAGTCTGTACTAAGATATCAATATACTTTTTAACAGTGTTGACGGAAATTCCCAACGACATAGCTAACTGAGAATAATTTAAAACCTGACTTGACATGTTAGCGCACATTTGCCATATTCTATGAATGTTTTTCTGAGAAACATCTATTCCCAACGCTGGAATATCTCTTTCTAAAAATGTTCTGATAAAATCCAAACGCCATTCTAAACTATCCTGATCGTCAGAAGTCAAAAAACTGAGCGGGAATCCTCCTTTTAACCAAAGGCTGTTAATATTTTCCAGGCCTGTCTCCTTTATGAAAAAAGGTGTTAATTCCAGGTAAGATATTCTACCAGCTAGAGATTCAGAAGATTGACGTATCAGAGCGGGGGAGGCAGAACCAAGAATAAGAAATTGCCCATTCCTTTTATTTTTATCTATGACACTTCTCAGGCAGAAAAATAAATCGGGTTTCCTTTGAATTTCATCAATACATATTAATTTCTCCCGATTATCTTCAAAAAAAGTTTCCGGATCAGAGAGTTTATTCAAATCTCTGTAACTTTCCAGATCAAGATAAATACTATTTGGAAATTCTTTTTCTAGTATGCTTCGAGCCAGAGTCGTTTTTCCACATTGTTTCGGCCCTAAAATTGCTACGCAAGGGATATTTGACAATCGGTTTAGAACGTCGTGTTTTAAAAACCGGTTTATATATTTAGTTTTGTTCATAGTTTAGTATAGTGCAGTAATTTGTCTTGGTCAATCTAACATTGTATATATGCAACACCAATGCAAATATACAATGTTGTCAGTGTTTCTTCCTTATAGTAATGGCTCTGTTTGCGACATGTGGTGATTCCTCTTCAATAATAGATGATTGGGGCACTTCCTATAATCACTACACTTGAAAAACAGAGCCATAGTAATACGGATTCTCCCGAGTTAGTGTTTCTTCTGTTTCAACATATAGAGCTTGTAATACTTTTTTGAGTTACTCGGGGTTTTACAGGATGTTCTCAAGTTCGTTAATCCACCGGTCTTTATGACTGTCGGAAACTACTTCACGGATAATATTACTATTCCCCGGGATAAGGGGGAAAACCTGCGTACCCGTCCCCAAGGATAACTTGCCTCTCTGCTTTATCAAATCCTCTTCTTTTAGTTTCTCTCTCTATTCTACAGGCAAACTCAGAAACATTCTTATCCAAATCACCGGTAGCAGCACTCTCAATGCTGCATTGAGGGTTATTTCTGTTTTGATTCGACAAATATTTCCGCTTATAACAACACCGCAACTCCTAATTTAGCTTATGGATATTCATATGGCCATG
>CAYYPJ010000130.1:0-7556 GCA_964473495.1 uncultured Spirochaetales bacterium | reverse complement strand
GATCAGCGGTGCTACCACAATGGAGAGGCCTGATCCGATCGCTGTATCCGAGTGTCCTCCCGATGCTCCTCTGAGGATACCGTCAGAGCCGGTAAGTACGTTCACATTGAAATTCGTATCTATTTCGAGTGCACTGAGCACAACGACATTTAGCTTGTTGACTGCACATCCCTTGTTTAGCGGATTTGCATAATACGAGGCATCAATCTCTACGTGGTATCGGTTCTCTCCGATGGATCTGATAGCTTCTCTATCGAAACTCTGGACATCGAGCAGTCTCTTGATCAGTCCATCCTCATGCATTTTGACCATCTGTGCAGTGATCCCACCAAGAGCCCAGCTCGCATAGATGTTCTGCTTTTCCATATACTCGCGAAGGAATTTCGTAGTGATCAGTGAAGCTCCTCCGGATCCTGCCTGGAGGCTGAAGCCTTGTTCAAAATACCCTGAGCAGGCGATGACCTTGGCGGACAGAGAACCGATGAGGATATCTCTGGGGTTCTTCGTGTATCGTAGAGCTCCAGAACTGATACCCTCAGGATCTCCTACCTGATCGACTTTCACGATATAATCGACCTGATCCTGATGAATACTGAAGGGAGTGTTCGGATATTCAGCAATCGTATCAGTGATCAAAACAACTTTATGTGCATATAAGGCATCCACACGTGCATAGCCGAGTGATCCGCATGCTGAGTTCCCGGTATAGCCATTTGCATTGCCATAGACATCACAGGTGGGGACTCCGAGGAAAGCGACATCTATTTTGATTTTTCCGGTCTCTATCGCTCGAGCTCTGCCTCCATGGGAATGGATGATGATCGGATTATCCATGACTCCATTGGAGACTGCTTCTGCGAGTTCTCCTCGTATCCCGGAAGTATAGATCTGGGTGACCGTACCGTTCTTGATATGCCTGATCAGCGGTGAGTGTACGGCACTCAAGGAACTCGCTGCGATGGTGAGGTCCTTGATTCCCATATGAGAGATGACATCCATGACCATGTTGACCACTTTATCCCCACCTCGGAAATGATGATGGAATGATATGGTCATGCCGTTTTTTAAGCCTGATTTGATGATCACCTGTTCAAGGGTCTCAACGATTTTGTTGAGCCGCGGAAGGGCTCTGTTCCCTTTGTCTTTTCGGACATGAGGAGTGTTGGTGTATGCACCCTCGAAGAGTTTTCGATCATATTTTTTGAGAATCTCTTCAGGAATCATATGGTTAATTGCATTATTCGGCATGATCAGCTCCCTCTGTCGGTCTGAGCAGTCCAGAAGCCGCAGCAAGTTCCAGGACTCGCTCTGCTCTTTCTACAATCGGTTTATCAATCATTTTTCCGTTCACGGCGATCACGCCGGAACCTTTCGTTTTTGCCTCATCGATCGCTTCGAGCACTCGTTGTGCGAAAGCAATATCCTTGGCTGTTGGTGCAAAGATTTCATGAACCGGACCTATCTGTCTCGGACTGATGATCGATTTTCCGTCAAAACCGAGCTGTTTGATGAGTCTCACCTCTTCAGCAAACCCTTTTTCGTTGCTGAGGTCCGAGTATACTGTGTCAAAGGCGCAGATTCCTGCTGCACGTGCAGCGGTTACGACGGCACTTCTTGCATAGAGGATCTCTACGCCTTCAGGGCTTCTCTTGGTTTTCATAGCAGTGACATAGTCCTCAGCACCGATCGCGATACCGAAAATCCTCTCTGAGGCTGTCGCAATACTATAGGCATTGATCACCCCAAGAGGCGATTCGATCGCTGCCATCATCTTGATGGTTCCTTCTGCGATACCATTCTTCTGCTCTTCGACAGCGATGAGCCTCTCGACCTCGATGATATCTTCTGCACAATTTGTCTTCGGTAGTCTGATCGCATCTGGTTGTGCTTTGACCATAGCCTCGATGTCATCTTTTCCATAAGGGGTATCTAATCCATTTATTCGCACGACTGTTTCGATACCCTCGAAATCGAGGGCACGCAGGTTCTTGAATACCAGCATCCTTGCAGCATCTTTCTGACGATAAGAGACTGAGTCCTCAAGATCGAACATGATAGAATCTGAATGATAGATAGCAGCATCTCGTATCATACCAGCATTATTGCCCGGTACATACAGCATGGTTCTTCTGAGCTTCTCTTTCATTCGATTACCTCCCAGTTGATTTTCTTTATACCTGCTGCTCGATACACCGCCGTGATAAGTCTCGCTTCGATCGCACAATCAAGAGCCCCTTTGTCCTGCACTTCGATATAGGCATCTTTGACTTTCAGGTATTCCAGAGTCTTTCGGATGACTGCATGTATCTGCTTACCGAATTGCTTCTCGACAATACTGTTCAGTGCTATCTCAATACCATGTGGTTCATTTGAACGTACCGTGATCATGACATCACTGGATTCCAGGGTGCCTGCTGTACCAGTCTTCACTATCTTCATGATTTTATCTCCTCGTCTCTCTTTGAAGAACGCCTTTGAATGATCTCTCTGATATACTGTGCTCGATCACTCCTAAGAAATGATAGGGTCGTCTCGGGGACGATCTTCGCGATCTGTCCATAATCCTGCTGGACGAACAATCTTCTTACCTCTGAAGCACTGACAGCTGAATGCTCATATTCGAGTCGATCGATGACCTCCAGAGTGATCCCATACTGTGGAAGTATCTGAGCTAGCTGTGTATTGTAATTGTCAGTCACAGGGCAGAACGGTTCGTTGCCGACAAATCGCTTTTCTATCCCGAGAGCTGGTGCGATATGTTCAGCGAAGATCAACGCATCGAGCTGAGCATATGCTTGATCGATGATCTTCTGTGATTTCAGGAAGTAGGTAGGGAAGGTGTTCCTCGAGATTATATACTCTCCACCTTCAAAGATCTTCACATTCTTCAGATCCTGTGTGCCTTTTCTGATAAGTTCGATACGGACATCGGTAGGGAATTCAGAGGAATCCTCTGTCACGATGAAGACATACAACACACTGCTTTTCTCTGAAGCCTGTTCGATGATATATCGATGGCCGTTGGTGAAGGGATTACAGTTCATCACAAGGCAGGAGACCGGACCCTTTCTGTCTGAGGTGATCGCCTGTTTCTTCAGGCCCTCACAGAAATTCTGGAGTCCTCTTTGGTTCTGTTCCATCAATGTGATGGTATCATCGACCACTGCTGTTGGATGGAACCCGAGCTCTCTGAACGATTGTATATTCTTTGGTCTCGTGAAGAGAAAGATATGTTCTGTTTCCCGTTCATAGAGTTCTTCCAGCAGCAAGGTGATAATCCTCTGTGCGAGGCCCACTCCCTCGAACAGAGGGGTGACAGCAACGCATTTGATGACACTGCCACTGAAGGATCCTGTGGCAATCGGATTGGTATACGAATCATCGATGCTATTGTAGATGATGATCGAATAAGTTATATCGGATTCCCAGCGGATATTCTGTGTTTCAAGGACTTCCCGACAGTCTTGAATAGTCTGAGCTGTATGGTTTCGTATCATGCGTTCAATCATGGTATATATTATGAGTGGAGAATCATCTGGAATATGTAGGAATAATCAGTCTTTGCGTGTAGGATAATTCCTACATCTGTTTTTTATGATGTGATCGCTTTGATCAGGTCATGCTTGATCGCATAGTAGGTAAGCTGAGAATTGTTCTGCATATTCATCTTTGCCATCAGACGGACACGATAGGTGCTGACGGTCTTCACACTGAGAAAGAGCTTCCTAGAGATCTCAGAGATGCTGTTCCCCGATGCGATCATGATTAGAACCTGAAACTCCCGTTCGGAGAGTTGCTGATGGGGTAGATCGCTCTGTTTATGCTGTAGATTCTGTAGGAGCAGATTACTGACTTCATCGCTGATATATCGACCTCCTCGATGCACCTGGACGATTGCATCTACAAGTTCTTCCGGTGCGGAGGCCTTATTGAGACAGCCGGATGCACCGAAACGCATCGCCCGGAGGGCATACTGTGTCTCTGGCTGAATACTGAGCATCAGTACAGGGAGTCTCGGATAGAGATTCTTGACGTCCTTGAGGACCTCGATACCGTCTTTATCTGGCATCGAGATATCGAGAATCAGTACATCTACGGTCTCCTGCTCGAGTGTCTTCATGGCACTCCGACCATCTTCGGCTTCATAAACATGTCTGATAGAGATATCGTCTGACAGTATCTGGTTCAAGCCTTTTCTGATCAGCGGGTGATCATCTGCTATGAGTATGTTCATCGTTCCCCCCTTGAGACTGGTAGCAGGATCTCTATCCTGGTACCGTTTGGTTCTCTCTTCATTCTCTGTTGCTCGTTCAGCACCGGTATCCCGCTGATGAACGAGGGTCCCTTCATGCTCTTCGAGCTGATACGGACACTTCCTCTGAGAGCCTCACATCGTTCGCAAATACTGATTATACCGAAAGCCGTATTCGATTTTATCTGCTTCTTGGTACACCCTATCCCATTATCGGAGATCTGGAGATAGTAGTGGGTGCCATTCTCATAAAACACACAAGTGACAGCAGTTGCCTGTGCATGTCGTATGATGTTCGTCAGGATCTCTTGGAGAACACGATAGATTGTGGTTAATAAATCCTCATTGATTGGATGCAACTCACTGGTGATGTCCATGGAGACCTGAATGCCGGTCCTGGAAGAAAATTCGGTCATCTGCCATTGCAGAGCCTCTGCGAGACTCATCGAATCCAGAGCACTCGGTCTGAACCGGGTGGAGATCGTCCTAACAGAATGTATCGCTTCATCGACCAGCTTGATTGCTGAATCTGACTGACTGATCAGTGATCCTGTTAATCCGATCTGCTGATGCATCTGTTTCCTCATCCGGAACAGATTGAATTTCAATAAGGTCAAGATCTGTCCGAGCTGATCATGGATCTCTCTGGCAATCGCTTTTCCCTCCTTCTCCCTGGCCTCCTGAATATTGATGGAGTATTGTCGTAGAGAAGCGTTCTTCGCATGAAGTGCTCTGATACGGAGTTTGGATATGAAAAAGAAGATCCCTGTGAATACGAGGAATACCCCGAGGATGAAATACCACTGCTGATAGAGATATTTGTCCACATGTATAGTGACAAACTGCTCAGCAGGGTGGGGCATACCGTTATAATGAGTCGCGCGAATTCTCAGTACGTAACTGCCCGGTGGAATGGTTGCGAAGGTAATGCTGTTTTTGTGACCGAGTTCTGTCCATGCTGAATCAAGTCCGTCGAGTTTCACGGCATACAGGTGCTTCGATGGTTTTACGAAATCGAAAAGGGAAAAGGAGAAGGTGATGAACCGGTCATTCGGTGCAAAGGTGATGGTAGGATTCTCATAGAGTGGCTGTTCGAGTAGTGATCTGATCTCATGAGAGTCCTCGAGAACGAGAGGACCGACGGTGATGTTCTTGTTCTGCAGTTTCAATCCAGTCACCAAGAATGGTGATTCAACGCTTCTCGGGATGATCTCTTCAGGGATGAAGTGTGTTATACCTGCTCTGCCGCCAAGGTAGACCGTCCCGTCAGATGCTTTGAAACAAGACTTCTGCGAGAACTCATCTCCTGTCAGACCATCTTCCGTCCAGAAGTTCACCACTGTATGAGTCTTAGGATCGAACCGAGTAAGACCATTATCGGTCGTGATCCAGAGCCTCTGTGCCGCATCTTCGGTGATTCCGAAGATATTATCACTGCACAGGCCCTCTTCGGTACCGAAGGAACTGAAAGAGCGACTGTTTCTGTCAAAAAGATTCAGCCCACCACCAGTTGTCCCGATCCAGAGATTTTCTGCAGAATCTTCGAAGATAGTGTTCACACTGTTGTCTCCCAGAGAACTGATATCACCGGGGGCCAGCGTGAAACGCTCGAAACCCTCTTCTTTGGAAATGAACCGGTTTAGTCCCCCATCCCAGGTTCCGATCCAGAGATTTCCTCGAGAATCCTCGAAGATAGCCCTGACCGAGTTGCCGATGATGCTCGAGGCATCATTTTTCTCGAACTGGTAATATTCGAACGTCCCTGAATCACTGTCGAACGCATGCAACCCTCCGTTTTCCGTCCCGACCCAGAGTGTACCGGAGGAATCTCTGAAGATATCCCAGATAACATCACTTTGTAGATTGCTCTGATCAGAAGTCGTGTAATGCTCCTTGATCTTCTGTTCGCTCAGATCGTAGCAGAACAAACCTGCACCATCAGTTCCGATCCAGAGCTGGTCCTGATCTGGGAATAGAGCAGAAGTGTTCATGTGGGCATCATCAACGAGTACGACAGGATAGGTGATCTCCTGAGAGAGCGGATCGATACGCATCAGAGGACCACCATCGACTGCGGCCCAGATCGCATGATCAGAGGTTTCAGTGATCTCTTTCACCTGATGATCTGTGAAAAGCCTGGAGAATGAACGAGACAACGGATTGAACAGATTGATCCCGCCGTCTCTCATACCGATCCAGATCAGTCCGGTCATGTCGATGAATATATCCCTGATCCTGTTGTTATTCAGTTCACCGTCTTGCTGGCAGATCGAGTTGATGCGCATATCATCAGACAGGGGATGCTCGATAACGAACATACCCTGTCCATCAGTACCCACCCAGATATTCCCAACAGCATCTTCAGTGATGGCTCTGACGCTGATCAAACCATCTGATTCAGAGAGCTGTATGGGAATAAACTGTTTAAGACGATCATCGAACAAGGCGAGCCCTGTATCCTCGAACCCGACCCAGAGCCTGCCTGTGGTATCCTCATAGAGTGCCTTGATCGATGATCCGATGATCTCAGTACCATCGTTACGAACATATAGATAATCATATGAGGTGAACAGGTCCTCATCGGGGAGGTATCTGGCAAGTCCTCCGCCATCGGTTGCGACCCAGATCACACCATTGGTATCCTGTATAATCTTTCTGATGATATTACTGTGCAGTGCGAATCTGTCCTCAGGGTCTGCAAGGTACCCGTAGAAGGAACCATCGTCACCCATCCTGTTCAGTCCACCGCCTCCGGTACCGACCCACAGGGTGTTGGATGAGTCTTCGAAGATCGTGAACACCTGGTTCGAACTCAGAGATCGAGGATCATCCGGGTCAAATCGATATGCAGTGAAGGTGTCGCTCTCTCGATCGTAGAGATTCAGGCCTCCTCCATCTGTACCGACCCAGATCCGATTCGAAGAGTCCTCGAAGATATCGAAGATGACTGAACTGGTGATACTACTCAGTGAAGAGGGATCAGGTTTGTATGAGACGAATTCTGTCCCGTCGTATCTGTTGAGTCCCCCGAAGGTTCCGATCCACATATACCCGAGGGAGTCCTGGAGGAAACAGAACACGGAATTGTTCGAGAGACCGGATGCCATGTTCAGCGAGCTGAACTGGTAGGGGGAGCTGAACAGAGGTAGAGTTCCGATAAGAATCGACAGGAGAACAAGCACAAAGACGTCTCTTCTGCCGGGATATAGCTTTCCCATTATCATTACTGATTGTACCATGAAGAGGCTTCATTGCAAGAGAAAAAGTGTGAGAAGATTTAGCGCCCGCACAGTATAATTCGGGT
>CAYYPJ010000129.1:0-7668 GCA_964473495.1 uncultured Spirochaetales bacterium | reverse complement strand
ATTGTGTTATCAGAGATGATGGTACGAAAGAGGGTATCAAACCAATCCTGTATCGATGAAGTCATTGAGGAGAAGAGTTCCTGCTTGACATCGTCATAGAGTTTTAACCAATCCTCATATGAGTGGCTGACGATAGACTCGTGAATTGCTGCAGCATGGCACTCTTTCGCTGGTATATGGTGCAGTTCAGAGAGAAAAGATCCCAGATCATGTGCAGCCTGTAAAACAACTTGAGGGTCTCTCTTCTGCAGATGCCAACGATGCATTGCAGAACCATGTATCTTCTGATAACTGATAAACTTGTTCTTGTGAATATGCCATACCGGTAAGCGCATAGATGTGTGAAGTTGTGCAATAGCGAGGCATTTTGATTCGTGAAACATATCATCAAGAGCCCACTGATATTTAGGGAAACGGAAGACAGTCATATCATTGATGATAATAATATCATTCGCAAAGCCGTCATTATAAAAGTGTTCCTTATCGACTATGAGTTCTGGATAAATCTCTTTGATCTGTTCAAGATGTCTGTACTCAAATTCTTTATCTGTTTGTGATGGATGTCTGTACATATGAACCTCCAAGAAGGATTTTTGTTACCCAATTATAGCATGAGCATATAAGTTCTCATAGAAGAATGAGAAAGAGTATATTCCTCTGGGGGAAGACTACTTGACTGCCTGTTGTATGATTTTCTTATGGATGGTCAATAATCGTTCTTCTCTCGTAGGATCAGGACCTGCACAATCTGCTAGAACACGAAAGACCGGTTCAGTCTTTGATCCTCTCATCCATATAAAATCAGTTGGAGTTTTATCTGTATCGTAAAAGACAATTCTTAATCCACCGGTGCTTGAGGCAGGACGTGCTGATTTGCCTGAGCCTTTAATTTCTTTGCTTCCAGTAGTATTGAATTCCTGATATGAACAAATCTTAAGATCCGTGAACTCCTTCCTATGCTCTTTCCAGTATGCTGCAAAGAGCTTTTCATACCGACGTTTAAGTTGTTCATGATCATCTATTGCAATCTTCATGATCGCTCTGTCTTCATATGCACTAGTTGTCTGATAGTGTGGAAGAGTCTGTATGATATCAGAAAGGGTGAAGTTGGGAGAATAGTGTGAAGACTGCTTTGAATGTGTGCACCATGATTGGTAGAGTCCTTGCTGATTCGCATCACCTCGCAGTGTTATCAGCTTCAGAAGAGAAAAGATCGTGTTTAAGGGGTCCCTCACCGATGCAGGATGAGTTATGTTCCCCCCATTAGACCCTTCTCCTAATACTCGTACCGTATAGCCCTTCTTGCGAAGACGTTCTGCAAGTTGTACGACGTTTGCCTCACCAACTTCTGTTCGATAGACTTCTGCTCCAAAGAAATGGGCAATAGTATCGATTCGCATAGATGTAGGGCCGTTGATCGCTACAGCAAATCGTTCCAATCCCTTTGAGCGAGATGTGACATAGGCAAGTTCAGCGAGAACAACAAGTGCAAACAGTTCTTGAGCCTCTAATATCTTTGCTTTTGCACTGTTTTCGTCCATGTAGACGATATTCCCTCTGTCTCCATCGCAATCAGGGACGTAGCCGAAGATATACGAAGGATCCTCTGCATAGGCATCTTCTAACGCTTTACGACACTGATCCAGACTACTTCCCTCCGGAACAATTCGATGGGCAAATACCCCGGGTTTGTCATTGATCACAGTTGTTGTGATCCCAAGAGATGAGAGCATATCATGATCTATGGATCGTGTACGTGCACTCCCATTGAAGTCACAGACAATACCTATTCCATTCATCTCTGCATAATCTCTGATGGTGTTATAGATCTGATCCTGTCCACAGATACACAAAGATCCAGAAGCAACTGATCCTGTGAATATGCGATAGGATTCCAAGGCTTCGGCTTTCTTCTGAGGCAATGAAGCGAGGACCTGCTCATATACTGATATAGGAGTCTGAGAAGAGAGTGTGCGTATACGTTCGATAATCGAAGAGTCACTGCTGTATGATATAAATGAATCAATCAGCTCTGCAGCTGCGGCAGATTCAAGTACTTTTCCATTTGCCCCGAATTTGGTGCCGTTATAACCAACAGGGTTGTGGCTTGCAGAGATATAGATAAACCCATCGATATCGGATGAGAGAACTGAATACGCTAACGCTTCAGGTGTTGCAGTGATGAAAGTGAATGTTGTAGAGACCTGTAGAGAGAGAAGAATGCGCATAATCATATCAGCGATTGCCGGACCGGTAGGTCTTGAATCAGTGGCAACGAGGATGGAAAGTCTCTTGTATGGTATGTCTTTCTGCTTCTGTAGATATGCGGCAAATGTATAAGCCATCAATCCGCTTAGAAAACTGTCCTCTAGAGATATCTCTGCAGTTAAACTTTCTGAGTCATTGTCTTTTGCAAAGATGTTACGCCAGCCTGATGACGACAGGATATAGTTCTTACGTGCTTTGATAATATCTGTAACAGTTGTGCCTGCATGTGCCAGCGGATCAATTGCAGGATCGGCGAGTGCTATCTTTGTCGCAGAATCATAAAAGATCATAATAACTCCTTATACAAGGACTCGGCATAGTGGGAGTACAATATATTACGTGAGAATATACTCATTGGTGGTATTGGTCAATCATGAACCGTTGTCAGCATACAGCTGTTTGTTATATACTTCAGGAGGGTCCTATGAAAGTTGAACGAAGGATGTGAAGATGAGAACAAAGAATCCAATACCACGTGTTGCAGCTGTCCATGACCTTTCAGGGTTTGGCAGATCCTCACTGAATATAGTCTCTCCGGTAATCTCAACTATGGGAGCTCAAGTCTGTCCGCTTCCAACCGCATTGCTTTCAACACAGACAAGCGGGTATACCGGATACTTCTTTCATGATCTTACCGACGATATGGTGCATATCCTCGATCACTGGGAATCCCTTGGACTCACATTCGAATCAATCTATTCGGGGTTTCTCGGTTCGGTCAGGCAGATTGACATTGTCGAGCGATTGATCGATGGTTTTAAGGGTGAAGATGCATTTGTACTTGTCGATCCAGTGCTGGGGGATGAAGGGGAACTCTATGGGCCATTTGATAAATCCATGGTCAACGGAATGCGCCGCCTGATTAGAAAAGCAGATGTGATCACTCCAAACTTCACCGAGGCTTCATTGCTTCTCGGGGAACCATACACCCAGGAGATTGGGGTTGGTGAGATCAAGCAGTGGTTGAAACGGCTTGCCGAATATGGACCTGGCCGGATCATCATAACGAGTGTACCGGTTGTCGACAAGAAGAGAGTTAGTTCAGTATATGCATATAATAGAGATGATGGACGCTTTTGGAAAGTGGAATGTACCTATATACCTGCATCGTATCCTGGTACCGGTGATATGTTTGCCAGCGTGATCGTCGGGAGTCTGCTTCAGGGAGAGAGCCTTCCGGTAGCACTTGATCGGGCTACCCAGTTTGTTATGCAGGCAATCCGCGCAACCTTTGGTCATAGAATCCCCCAATGCGAAGGGGTATTGCTGGAACGAGTACTTGAGTCATTACGCCATACGGTTCCTATAAGCACCTATGAGTTGGTAGATTGATAATGTATATGATAGTTTCTGCTCTCTATGAAGAGATCCGGGAAGTAGTGGAGCATCTGGAAGATAAAACCACACTTCAAGGGTTTCGTTTTGAAGTCTGTCAGGGGCTATTGCATGGTACCGTACCGGTGATAACTGCAGTAATTGGTTCAGGAAAGGTGAATGCTGCGATTCATACGTCAATGCTCATTGAGCGTTTTCATCCTGAAGAGGTGATAGGTCTTGGTATTGCCGTCGGTATAGCTTCTTATCTGCATCTTGGTGATCTCGTATGTGTTCACAGAGCTGTTCAGTATGATCTTGACCTGCAGAGATTTGGCTTTCCTCGCGGCGGCATTAACGGGTCACTTCCGGCCATCATAGAGTCTACGTACACGATGGATGGAGTATGCTCAGAGATGGTCGTTACAGCTGGGACTGCAGATCGGTTCCTTACTCGTGAATTTGCAGCTGATAATCGATGGCTTGTTGATGAACTGCAGGTGCATATCGGGGATATGGAGAGCTATGCGGTCTTGGCTGCAGCCCATGAAGCAGCTATTCCATGCCTGTTTTTTAGGGTGATATCAGATACCCTAGCAGGAGAGCGTCCTAAGCGATTCCCCATATTTCTTCATAGAGCATCGTCACAACTCTATGAGGTTCTCTTACGATATACCCAATGATAGATCTCCAACGATCTTATAAGAATTCCCATCATGCACGACCTGAAGGTCCCTCTCAGGAAAATAGGTATGGAGGAGTTCAGAAAGTTTTCCCGCCGCATCTGCTTCGATAGTATCTTTAGTCTTAGTATCTACCTTATCCAGTGTGGAGATATCAATAACAACTGAATAACCTCTGCCGCTCTCTGAGCCATATCCAAGTGTGAACTTTGTGGATGTACTAAAGAGTCCGTCATAGAGTGTCGATGATGCTTCACCTCGTGGTAGCCTATTCGGATTAAGCGAGAACATATCTCCGTAGGTGTCTTCCAAATAATTATCAAGTGTATCAAGCATCTCTCGTAATCTCTTTTCAAGGGTAACTTGGGTGGGATTCATGCATAATCTCCTTATTAGAATAGCGTGTATCAGTGAGGTAACAGATCACAGAAATCATGGAGTTCTTGCTGGTATTCTTCGATCATCTTATTTCCAACCACCTTAAGGATGGTGATATTCTCTTTACTTGCATCATCAAGCTTTACGTGTTTTTGCTTTATGATCCCATTAATACGATAATATGACACATCAGGCAAGGATTGAAGGGTGTAATCAGTGATTTCTGATTGACTTGACCGCATCACACTATAGAGAGGTGTCCCTTTTACAGGATCAAGCCAACTCACGACTCCTCCGTGTGAGATCTGGTCGATTGACAATGAAAATTTCTTTGATGCCGTACCAAGCGAAAGAATATGATAGTGAGAAGCATCTGGATATAGTTTCTTTGCTTCAAGATAGGCTAAGAGAGATGGATTGTTTGCCGCCACGCCGCCATCAATAAGATAATGGAGATCATCTTTACGATTCAACGGGGTTACCAAAAGGGCAGGAAAGTATGTAGGTGCCGCTGAAGTAGCACGAGCCGCATCCCTCATATAGTAGTGATCATCTCCTGCTGATGAGATGATGTAGGGCTTTCCACTGTAACAGTCGTAGGTGACTACAAGTACCGGAGTTTCTGCTTCATGTATTGTCATATCACCGAAGATATGATTTAGGATGGTCTCAAATGAACGTACACTATATTTATCAGAGAATACCTGGGTAATTGACTGTAGCTGTCTGAATGCACTCTTTGGGAAGATATCCTCACCGCGATTCTCATAGAGATACAGGATCTTTGATAAGTCAATATAGTTTGTCTTCCCAAGATCCTTTTTCGACATCTTATGTTCAGATAGATACTTTCGAAGTCGCTGCATAAGAGATGTTCTCACTCTGAGTGATTTCCGGGATCCTGGTATCTTTGGATTTTGAAGTGGTTCTTCTGACTCATGCATCAGTACAACTGATTCGCTATCCAAGGATTCTGATAATCGTTTGTTTGATTGGAGGTGAGTTTTATACATATCTTTAAGATGAGAAGGCGTAAACCTTGGTTTATTTTGTCTTTCTTCCTCATCTTGCAGTTCTTGATCGGTAAAATCAAGATTGATTCTATCGATAGGTGATGCAAGAGCCAACCCTATAAGTCCTCCAGTGGAGGTTCCTGCGATCAAATCAAAGTGTGATGCTATCCCAATGTGTTTCCCCCGCTCACCGAGGATCTCCTCGATCTTTTGCAGTACCATTATAGGGATTATCCCTCTGATCCCGCCTCCGTCAAGCGAGAGGATATATATATCTTTCTTTGAAGTATGCTGTTTCATTGGAATATAATGAAGATTTGTGTTCATTAGGTCAAGATATACGGAGGGCTTTTTCTCACTGGGTTTTCCTCTGACGTGTAACCATTCATGCCGCAAGAAGGTTAAGTTCTTGAGTGCAAAGCTATCTTTGAAAGTTGGTTGAGGTCTTTATGAAACAGATCATTATTATTCTTTTCTATATATCACTAGGATTATCATTTCTTTCAGCAGTAGAATCAGGGTACAGAGATGCGCGGGTACAAGGGCTTGGTGGTGCCTATACTGCTGTTGCAGATGATTCTAATACTCTCTATCTCAATCCTGCAGGTCTCCATGGCTTAATAGGTTCTTCCATGTATCTACGATTGGATCTTCTTGACACTATCAACGGAGATGTGTCTTTCGGTAGTGGACTTAATGGGATGTTTCAGAACCCGATTCTCACTGGAGAATTTCTCTATACGAATCGTAATTGGGGAATTTCCGCCTCTTCAAAATATGCGATGAATATAAGTGGAGAGAATCCGAATTATTCCTTCGATGTCACTAAGATGAATTCAGTACATATAGGATTTGCAGCGGGGATAGGCCCATTGTCTTTGGGAACTAATATCAAAGCAACGATGCAGAATAAAGAAGATGAGATTACGGTACAATCTGATGAGTCCGTTGGTATCGTGATTCCCTTTGTGCAGGGAATAATTTTGCATGATTACTCATCAAGTAATGCTGAAGAAGCTGAAGAGCATGTGGTCATGGGAGTCGGTATGCTCCTTGATATTTGGGATTTCTCCATTGGGGTCTATAGTGACGAATTCTTGGACTTCATGCATGGTGATGAAGATTCGGATACAATCGTGGGGTCTGATCTTTTAACTATCTTTAATGGATTGAATATTGGGGTATCCTATAAGACTCACTCATATACTACATATGGGGACTATACTCCTTTGCAGTTTATCGTTGCTGCTGACGTGCATAATCTAGGAGATGATGATAATCGAACCCTCTTGCTGGGTATGGAAACAAACCTGAGGTTCTTAGAGTATGTTCAGTTAGCTGTACGTTTTGGGTATCAGGAAGATATTCCCCAATGGGATGATCTTGTATATGGTTTATCTTTGAAAGATGGTAAGTATACTGTCGGAATAGGTGCAGTACTTCCTTTTGTGAAGATAGATGCAGCCTTAGCACTTCCCGCAGAATCGTTGATGTATCAGATGAATCCTGTAGGGGACTATACAGGTGATTCGGGTCGTGTGCAGCTTACGTTTGGATTCTCATTCTAAACAGTAAAAAAAGAACAGCTTTACCCTTTTACAGGAGATGTTCTTTCGTAAGCGAAACTTAAATTTCCAAGACATAGGAACCAGTCCGATGTTACTCTTGACGAAATTCAGGAGGAACCCATGGACATCAAGCTCGAAGAATATGACTTTTATATCAGACCCAACGTAACAGACATGCGTAAAGGCTCAACCAGCCTTGCATACATAGTCCAGAATGAGATGCAGCTTCGTCCCTTCGACAAAGCGGTGTTTGTCTTCTGTGGTCGCAGCAAAAAGACCATCAAGGCAATCGTCTGGGATCGTTCAGCAATATATACGATGAAGATAACACATACAGAGCTCTGCTGTATTCCGGTGAAATCAACCGGGAGGAGTTCCTGGGAAAAAGAAAAGAAGCAAGCTTGAAACATATCAATTTATTCTTCGAGACCATCGAGAAGATCA
>CAYYPJ010000128.1:0-7730 GCA_964473495.1 uncultured Spirochaetales bacterium | reverse complement strand
GATCTTCGATCTGAAATAATCCTTGCCTGACTATAAAATGTTTGAGATTTCAGGTACCATGGATCTTCGGAGAACTCTGGTCAGCTTTGATGCCATGAACACCCAGAAAGAGACGCTGAGAATCATTGTGGAGAGAAAAGGATACTATCTTGGTGGACTCAAGGGGAATCATAAGACCATGCTGCAGGAGTGTGCCGCCTGTTTTGATGAGACCTACCTGAAACAGGCCTATGCTGATGAGAAATTAAGCTGCAAGTATATAGAGAAGGCGCATAACCAGATCGAAACGATGGATTTCACCCTGGCACGAGTGCAGGCTCCCGAAGGATCCTTCTTTTCCCAATGGCCTGGAATCAAAAGTATTCTCCGGTACGAGAAGCGGACTGAGCATCTCGTGTCCGGGAAGAGAACACGGGAGATACGCTTCTATATCAGCAATCTCACTGGAAACGCCAGTGAAGCTGCCATGGCTGTTCGTACCCATTGGCAGGTTGAATCATTTCATTGGTTTCTTGATGGTATGTTTTATGATGATGCAAACACCACAGTGGATAGGCGTGCAAGCGGTAATATGTCAATGCTGAAAAAGATGGCCTTAAGCCTCTATCGTATGATGAAACCGCTTGAACAGGTAAGAAACTTAAGCGATATTAAGCGGATGTTTGTCTATGGGTATGAGGAAGGACTCTACCGTTTGCTTTCACAGTGTGATGCTTCATCTATTCAACAGGCTCTCAAGCAGTACCGCAGTTCTAGATAGATAAGCCAGGTTTTGACAGACAGTGTAACGGTCTCTCTTTAATCCTGAGATCATTGACTTCTTTGCATTGGGCTAAGTCAATTGTATCGTTCCTGTCAGGCTGTTTTCTTCCATTCCCTCCCCATTTTCCCCCGTACTGCCTCCTTTTTTCTCACTCATAGATTTCTTCTCCTGTCAATTCTCTTTTCATGCGTTTGTCGTAGCGAGAATTCACGTTATTTGCTTTCTCAGGATTTCTCTGATATACTTAATTGATTTTATCATATCAACAGTGTAGGAATATTCACTCCACTGCTTACTTAGTTTTGTACGTTACTTCCTCAGAGTCTCCTATAGACTTGGGACACTGTTTAATTGAAAAGTTTCATGGAGCTCAATCATGCAGAATGCTAATAGGCGTAGTTTCGTTAAGGCTATCATCTCTGAGAACTCTGAGATAGTTGCTATCCTAAAGAATCCTTCACTGAGCAACAAAGAAGTCATAGAGGATATCAAGAAAGTCATTATTCAACAGCTTCGAGAACATCCTAAAGCTTATGCTTACTATACGGGCAAAGAAAGCGGCGAGAAAGCATTCTTCAGGCTCTCCTGGCGTGACTTTGCCTTCATAAGGATCCTGGATTATCTTGAGCATGAAGGAGACTCTTTCCCAGATCAGAACCTCCATGGAGAGTCGGTCGTTTCACAGCCGTTTACCATCTTACGGGAAGCTATCCAACATGATGATTACACAACTTCCGATGACTTCTATGAAGATATGCTGCACTTGTTTCGTCAGCTCAATGGAATAGAACGTCCCAATTTACCCTCTCGTCAGCAGGTGTTCAATTGGATGAATAAGAACCCATCGGGTCTTGACCCGGAGATCATCAAGCTGCGAGGGGTAAACAAGGAACGGATCATCAAACTCCTCTATCAGGAGGTGCTCTCAGCTCCTCATTCCGCCCGATACACTATCCCTGCCCAGTATGATAAGGAACAGGCTCTTGAATTGATCCACTCATGGTGGTGTGAAGATATCTTTCAGCTGACCCATGCGATACGGACAGTTGATCGATTACAGCACTATCTTGATGGCTCCCTCTCCTCTGAGACGCTAGATACTATGAGAGCTGCTGTACAGAAGGGGATACCTATCTTTGTGACTCCCTACTTTCTCTCAGTACTGCTCGTTAATCCCCCGGCAGCATATACATTTGCTGACATAGCGATCCGGGACTATGTGCTTTATTCACAAGAGCTCGTTGAGGAATTTGGGATGATCTCGGCTTGGGAAAAAGAAGATATTACAGAACCGGGAAAACCGAATGTAGCAGGATGGATCCTCCCCTCGAATAATATTCATCGAAGGTATCCTAATGTTGCGATATTCATTCCTTCTACGATGGGACGTGCATGCGGCGGGTTATGCGCCTACTGTCAGAGAATGTATGACTTTCAGAGCGGCAGATTCAATTTCAATCTCAATCGGCTCAAACCAAAAGAGCAGTGGCATGAGCATCTGCAGCGATTGATGAAATATTTTGAAGAGGATTCTCAATTGCAGGATATCCTCATCACCGGCGGTGATGCGATGATGAGCTCAGTCTCATCACTGAAAGAGATCCTGGATGCTGTCTATTCGATGGCAAAAAGAAAGATACAGAGTAATACAAACCGTGTAGATGGAACGAAATACGCTGAGATTGTACGTGTCCGACTAGGAACAAAGATCCCAATATATCTTCCTCATAGGATCACGCCTGAAAGAGTCGCAGTCCTTCAGGAATTTAAAGAACGCGCGATCAAGATAGGGATCAAGCAGTTTGTAATCCAGACTCACTTTTCCACCGCTATGGAAATCACACCGGAATCCTCTGAAGCAATAGCACGATTACTGCATGCAGGATGGTTTGTCACCAATCAGGAGGTGTTCACCGTTCCGGCATCCCGAAGAGGTCATACGGCACGATTACGTCAGGAATTGAATCGGATAGGAGTACTGCCCTACTACACGTTCACCGTCAAAGGCTATCATGAGAACAAACACTACTTCGCAAATAATTCCCGTTCGATACAGGAACAGATCGAAGAGAAATCAATTGGTAGAGTCGATCCCAAATACTACAGTCAAATAAGAAGTTTTATGAAGGATCCCTTTCATATGAATGTGCACATTGATAAGATCAGGTCTGCTGAAGAGATCCCATTCCTCGCTACAGACCGTAATACAATAAATCTGCCGGGAGTCGGTAAAAGTAATACCTACCGTACTATTGGTATCACACGTGATGGAAGAAGAATCCTCGCCTTTGAACAGGACTACTCTCGTCCGCACAGTCCCATCGTTGATACTATGGAAGACGTCATCATCATTGAATCGAAATCAGTTGCTGAGTATCTTCGACAATTAGAACTCATTGGAGAACATAAGGAGGATTATGAGAGTATCTGGGGCTACTCTGCCGGATACATCGAGACAAGGATACCAATCTTTGAATACCCCGGTTATCCGTTCCAAAAGACCGATGAGTTCACCAATCTGTCCTTTCCCCAGGAACAAAAGGATCTTCATAGTGGACCTACTGCTATTCAGTACGTCGAAAACGATAATGATATCAACGACGGTATCTATTGATACTCATCTCCCTGCAAGATGTTTTTTGTGATATAATCCTGCAGTATGAATCAGGACACATCCTTAGAATATCTTCCAAACATGCTCATGATAGGTTCTACCGCGAAGCACATCGGTAAGACTGCGCTAATCTGCAACTTTATCAAACAACTTTCTCAACACTATACAGTCATTGCAATAAAGGTCACTCCGACGAAGATGGCCGTGACACTATATTCTATAGAAAGGATCTATTCGTCCGGACAGAACGCAAATACTGACACTGATCGTTTTTCTCAAGCGGGTGCTCAAGAGGTCTATTGGATACAATCTTCACGAGAACAACTCGCAGCAGTTCTACAGAAAGCACTCTCATCACTGGTATATCAGCAATCCAAGACAGTCCTCCTTATCGAATCTGCAGGTGCAAGGAGATTCATACATCCAGGATGTTTTATCATGCTAACCACAGCAAAGAAGAGCGTGAAACCTTCTACATCGTCAATACTTCCAATGGCTGACATAACCTTTGATACTGAAAAAGTGGATCTGTCTAACCTGAGAGTATGTTTTGATGGTACGATGTTCACATTTCAGGAATAGAACAGCCTCTATCTTTCTCCAAAAAGATAGAGGCTGAAATCGATATGAGTAAATATAGACTTGACTTTCAACCTTTGACAGAACCAGAGAGTAATCCACGTATAAAATATTTTCCAAGAAAGATAATAATCAAAATGGCCGGTAATGCTGTAATGATAGCACCTGCCATTGGAAGATTCCAACTCACAGCTTGTCCGCCGGCAAGTTGCGATAACCCGACGGTGACCGGATTTGAAGACTGCTTTGTAAGAGTGATTCCCCAAAGGAACTCATTCCATATCTGAGTAAACTGCCAAATACCTACCGTGACAAATCCTGACATTGAGAGAGGAAGGATGATATACCCATAAATGTAGAAATACCCGGCACCATCTAAATATGCAGACTCCATGATCTCCTTGGGAATCTGATCATAGAAGTTGCGGAATAATAGCGTTACGATGGGAATACCATAGACGACATGAGCCATGACAAGGCCGCCAAGACTCCCATAGAGTCCTAGATTCTTCAAAACCTGAAACAGCGGGATCAGAATGATCTGATAGGGAATGAACATACCGAACAAGATAAGCGTGAATATGAGTTCACTATTTTTAAACGCATTCTTCGAGAAGACATACCCATTGATCGATCCCACAAAAGCGGAAATGATGGTAGCGGAGAATGTAAGGATAAAACTGTTCTTCAAGTCTGATCCCAATAGTGCCCATGCATCAGAAAAACTCTTCCAGAATATCGGAGATGGGAAAGACCAGGAGGTAAGTAGATTTATATCAGCAGGCTGCTTTAATGCCGTAATGATAGTCATATAGATGGGGATGAGAAATATGAGAGTAAACACTCCAAGTAATGCATATACCAGCTTATGATTATTTATATAGTGTAAGGTATTGTGTACCATGTTAGGCTTCCCTCTCTTTATGTGTATGTATAAGATATGGAACAACAAAGAGAGCAGCTAACAAGAACAATATCACGGCCATAGCAGCACCTGATGAAAAGTTGTTAGCTCGGAATGTCGTAAGATACATATTGATCGATGGATGTCCAGTATTTGCATTATCTGCACCTGCCATAGCATAGATGAGATCGAACATCTTCAAAGAGATATGAGCCAATACAATGACAGCACTAAGTGTAATCGGTTTGAGATTAGGAATGGCGATCTTCCAGTAATAGACGAATTCATTAGCCCCGTCAAGTTGTGATGCTTCTCTAAGTGTGACGGGGAGAGCCCGTAGACCTGCAAGATAGAGAGCCATAGTATATCCGGAATATTGCCAGATTGATGCAATACTAATACCTAAGGTTGCAAGATTGAACCCATGGATCTCTTCATAGGGAAGAATCGGAGGGAGCAGAGGATGGAGTATGAAGACGTAAATACAGGCTGCTGCACAGATGACCGCATTTCTCACTCGACCTTTCTTTTGCTTCTTATACAATCCCTTAATCAGCAAGATAAAAAAGATTATACCAATGAACGCAAATAATATCTGAAAAAGATTCTGCCAATTAAACTTTAGTACCGTTTCTCTACTACTCGTCCATAAAAATGTACTTGCCTTACCCCCAAATAATGTGGGAATAATATTGAGGCCTCCCTTAGGAGCCAATAACCAACGCCAGATTGTTCCTGTCACGATGAATGATAATGCCATCGGATAGAGAAACAGGGTACGAAAGAAAGCTTCACCTTTCACCCCTCTGTCTAATAACACTGCAAATAGGAACCCAAAAAACAAGGTCCCTCCCATTAGCAGTAATGAATAGAATACCGCATTCACAATATCTTGTCGAAATCTTGCCTGCACAAAACCGGTAAACAGATTTTGATAATTTTCCAGCCCGACAAAATTCTTTACTGGATTCTCAGCAAGACCTCCCAGACCATGGCCCCAATCTGTCAGTGAGACTATCACCGTATTCCCTATGAACCCATAGATAAAGATCCCTACAAGAATAATAGAGGGCAAGAGAACCAAAATTGATATTATGGTATTCTTTTTCCTATCTATCATAAAACCATCCTTATATAGCTAGCAACTGCCCTTTGCTGCAAATATACCCATCGTACCAATATCTCATGATAATAATGAGATATTGATCCTGTCGCTTTCATTTTACATAGTAGTGTAGTGAGGAGGGTTACCTCCTCACTACTATTTACTCTAAGCAAAGATTATTTTGTCATACCGTTTTGAATAGCGATAGCCTGGCAGGCATTTGCTGCCTTCTGAGCATCTCTACCACTTAAGAACATTTCCATGACTGTCGAGAAGTCATTCATGAATCCTTCATTAGCCACAACACCATGCGTGAGAGATCCAACAATCCTGTCATTCTGAAAATCTGCAGCTGCAGATTGTGAGTATACATTGTACAGACTTAAATCAGTATCTTTACGGGGAGAGATGGAACCCTTAAGCGGGTTGAATGCATCAGATCCTTCTTTAGAACCACAGGTTGATAACCATGCGACTGCTGCATCAGGATTCATACAGCCCTTTGGGATACCAAAGCTGTCTGCGAGAAAGATAAATGAAGCATTAGCATCAGGAGAAGGTGCCCAGCCAAATTCTGTACCAGGTTTGAGTTTCAACGTTGTAGACATATATCCTGCAGCCCAGTCACCCATGATATTAAATGCGGCCTGACCGTGTACGACCATATCTGTTGCCTGCTGCCATGAGAGTGATGCAGCATCTGCATTGGTGTATTTGAGGACTTCATTGAAAGTCGACCATACTTTTACGACCCGAGGATCTGTCCATGCGATATCTCCGTCCCAGAGTGCATCATAATCATCAGCACCTAAGACACCAAGAGCAACACTTTCCCAAAGATGGTTTACTGTCCAGGTAGTTGCTAATGAGAGAGGCACGATGCCTTTAGCCTGCAGCTTCGGAGCAACTGTCAGGAACTCATCCCATGTCTTTGGTACTTCGATTCCCCATTTCTTAAGATTGGCAGGAATGTACCACATAACATTTGAACGATGAATATTCACTGGTACAGACCAGATACCCTTATCGGTACCAAGTAGATTCAAAAGATCTTTCGGGAACAGATCAAACCATCCCTCACGGTCAAAGAGCGGTGTCAGATCCAGCATTCTTTCAGCTGTCACCCATGTACCGATCAACTCTTGCCCTGCATGTACCTGAAAGGACTCAGGGGGATCACCACCGAGCATTCGTGTTTTCAATACTGCTTTAGCATTCACACCGGATCCTCCGGTCACTGTTGCATTGATAACATTGACTTTAGGGTATTTTGCCTTAAATACATCTATCAGAGCCTGTAGTGCAGGACCTTCATCTCCTGCCCACCAGGAAAAGATCTCAAGATCTCCCTTTGGAACATTATTTGTTAACACCACTTGTTCTGCCTTTTTTGCTGCTGCAGGTTTCTTAATCTCTTGTTGCCCTCCAGCAAAAACTGGTGAGATACCGAGCAAAGATGCTAATCCCACTACAATCATTACGTTTCGTAGCTTATTCATAAAGCCTCCTAGTTTTGATGTTTTTTTCAGGATCAGTAATCTGAGAATTCACCTATAAAAGTAACCTTTTACCTGTAAAAATCACCTATCTCCTTACCTGACAACAAATTATAAACCCTCTAACCTCAGGCGTCAAGTTTTTTCTCATCTTTCTCCATCTGCCCGCCCAGTATATCTGAGTTTTATTGAAAGCTGCTAATCATATATATACAAATCTCACTAACTTTATGATAGAAAATGAGCTATCAGGTATTTACATTCTCCTA
>CAYYPJ010000127.1:0-7733 GCA_964473495.1 uncultured Spirochaetales bacterium | reverse complement strand
ATATAGTATAGAAAGAAATAGGAAACTTCGTCAATGTGATATCTTAATAATGGGTAGGTCTTTATGATAATTGTTGCAATAATAATAAGATTACAACAAATTGTAAGGCTATTGTAAGCATTGTAACAAAAATTCCCTGTGATTGTTTTTATATTATACGGAAATGCAACAATGTCTTTGTATAGGACGTTTCATGGTCTTCTGCTTTATTTTATCTGCCGATGAGAAATATTGAATAAATCGATTTACAGATTATTGCTGAGCAGGTAAAATAGGAAAAATGAAACAGTACATCGTGATCGCAGGGAATATTGGTGCCGGGAAGTCAACGCTTGTGGAACGTATGTGTCAACTTCTCAATTGGAGGCCCTATTATGAACCGGTTTCAGATAATCCATATCTCGAGGATTTCTATAAAGATATGAAACAGTGGGCTTTTCACTCACAGCTCTATTTTCTTTCCGATCGGCTGCAGATACATAAAGCACTCCAGGATTTCTCTGGTCCGGTTGTACAGGATCGTTCGGTGTTTGAAGATGCAGAGGTGTTTGCTCGAAATCTCTATGAACATGGAGCGTTCACTGAACGAGATTTTGCAACATATATGAAAGTATATCGATCGTTCATCTCTTTTCTTGAACCGCCGGATCTCGTCGTTTATCTACAGGCTTCTCTTGCCACGTTGAAACGGCGGATTGCCCTTCGCGGGCGTGATTTTGAATCAAATATCTCAGATTCCTATCTATTGGGGCTTAATCATCTCTATGATCAGTGGATCGACAGCTATGATTTGAGTCCGGTTGTTACCATCGATACAGGCTCTGTTGATATAGTGGAACATCCTGAAGACTTAGATACAGTGGTTAATCTGATCTATGAGGCTTTGAAAGGTAAACAGGATGAGCTTTTTGATGCTTTTTACCACGAGTGAAGACAAATAGCCGTATCAAGTGTCAGCGCCTTCCTATCAGGTGTCTTGTGAACAGGATCATGTATCAAACATCATACTATACTGTATATTACTGATTCCTCTCTGGTGTTCTAAGTATTAAAGAAAGTTTCCCTGCAGTCAGTATGAAAGTAGTTCACAGAAGTATCTATGTTTGATATATTCAGGAGCATAAAGAAAGAATAGTTCTCAGGAACATGATTCACCGCATATTTGTGAAGAGAGTACCATTGATGCTTTCAGATTCATCTCTCAATGGTCATAGAAGGTATCATGTGTCTGGATACGGTAAGGAGAGTGAGAATGGCTGCAAATGAAGTCAAAGAAACATATAAACAGAAAGTCGTTGATGGAGGCATCTCTATGGTTCAGCGTGGGTTGACTGTAGGGACTTGGGGGAATGTCAGTGTACGTGACCCGGAGACTGGTCTCATCTATGTCAAACCATCGGCTATGAATTACAATAGGATCACAACCGATGATGTGGTGGTCTTGAATAGTAATCTCGAGATTGTTGATGGCCACCGGAAACCGACGATTGAATATAAATTCCATATCGGCATCATGAATGCTCGACCTGAAATAAATGTTGTGATCCATACCCATCCCGTTTTCTCTGCAGTCTTTGGCGTTATACAGGAAGATATACCGGGAGTCTCTGAGGATTTCGTTCAACTTGTCGGCAGCAGGGTAATCAATTGTACCTATGCACTTCCGGGGACAGAAGAGTTAGCACTGCATGTGGTAGAGGGGTTGGCGGACAGACGTGCAGTGATGATCCCAAATCATGGCACAGTCTGTTGCGGTGAGGATATGGAGACCGCATTTAAGGTCTGTTTTGTCGTAGAGAAGAGTGCCCGAATCTATCTGCTGGCAAAGAGTGCAGGGACTCCGCATATTATTTCAGATGAAGATATACGTTTCATGCAGGATTTTGCCAAGTATCATTATGGTCAGGATAAATAGGGTTCCTGCTTGAGAGGCGGCTCCCCCCCCCTCTTGCTGCATAATACTGCTGTAAATCTGATTGTCCTGTTATAAGAACTCAGCGATATCAGCTGGTCTCAGAACTTGACCGGTGCTCACGACTTTTTCATCGACCACTAGTGCCGGTGTTGATATCACGTGATAGTTCATAATCTCTGCCATGTCCGTTACTTTCTCAACAGTGGCATCAATGCCTTTTAGTGTCAGAGCCTCTTTGGTGTTCTCATACAGTTTCCGGCACTTCGGGCAGCCTCCGCCAAGAATCTTGATTGTCATAATCCACTCCTATAAAAGTCAATAAGAGACCATCGAATAGGTCTATCAATTAACCGTATTATTTCGTCTGCGACAGAGAATGCTGTCGTTTGCATCTATCGATTTATTCCTTATTCAGTAGATACTATTGAATACCCACCCTGCACAGGTGAAGAAGAATAACAGCATACAGAAAAAGAGTACAAGTAAACGAGTTTTCATGACCTGCTTTAATAGAATGAACTCAGGAAAACTTGCTGCAACAGTACTCATCATAAAAGCTAATGCAGTCCCGACAGGTAATCCTTTGAGTAAAAGACTTTCTACGACTGGGATGATACCTGTTGCATTGGAATAGAGGGGGATTCCCAGTGTGACAACTACAGGAACTGTCCACCACTGCCCGTTTCCTAGATTATTCGTGATGAAATCTTCAGGAACGAACCCATGAAGGACTGCTCCTAGACCGACTCCGATCAGAACCCATTTCCATACTCTTGTGAAGATAGTTTTCACTTCTATGACTGCAAAACGTGATCTGTCTTTCAATGTCAGAGAGACGACAGCCTTCTTCACAGCAGTGTTTTGCTGGATGTCGGTTAGTGTGTTTGCCTGATCCCCTAGATCCGTAAGGTAACGTTCTGCCCCAACGAGATCCAGGAAGAAGCCTCCTATAATACCTGCAGACATCCCGGTAATAACATAGATCAGAGTGAACCGTAGTCCCAGAAGTCCTCCAAGCAGCGCGATAGCTACTTCATTGATCATCGGAGAGGTGATCAGAAAGGACATAGTGATCCCGAGAGGGATTCTTGCAGAGGTAAACCCGAGAAAGAGAGGAATGCTTGAACAGGAACAGAAAGGGGTCACCGCTCCGAAGAGAGAAGCGATCAGATAGCCTAAACCCCGAGACTTTCCCTGGAGAAAAGATCTTACTCTTTCAGTATTCAGTCCTGCTCTCAGGATGGCTATGATATAGATCATAACAATGATCAATACATAGATCTTCGAAACATCCTCTATAAAGAAATGAACACTTTGACCTAATCTTGAGACCGGGTCTAGAGTGAAGACTTGATAGGTGATCAAGTCAGCTAACAACGAGAATATTCTTAACATAGGGGCTCCTTATGATCTGCATGTAAGTGATTCCGGCAGTGTCTCTGCAAAAGCACGGATCTTATCACGAACACTTCGGTAACAATCCAGTTTCTCTTCTTCTCCATCGACTTGTTCTGCAAGCTTTGGAGGATCATCGAATCCTACATGTACTATGCGGCTCTTGCCTGGTAATATCGGACAGTGCTCAGATGCATCAGCACATACTGTCACGACATAGTCGAAGAGAACCTCTTTGAACTCACTGACGTGCTTCGATGTATAGTGAGAGATATTCACGCCAGCTTCTGCCATGACCAGTACAGCCCTGGGATCAATTCTCTTTGGTCGGATCCCCGCAGAGAAAATTTCAATCTGATCAGCCTTCAGTGTATGAGTCCAGCCCTCTGCCATCTGGCTTCTGCATGAATTTTCCGTACACAAGAATAGAATTTTCAACTCATGATTCCTTTATCGTTTCTATATATAGCGAAATGTAATATCTTTGCCTTGATTTGTCAACTATATACTGATATCTTATAAGCAGCTAGAATGTTGTGCAGCAATACGAATACACAGTGAGAGTAGGTGATATGAGATCAACCATAAAGATGCTCAAGGCCTTGAGTGATGAGAATAGATTCAGAATATTCATACTGTTGAGGCATAAACGTATGTGTGTCTGTGAGATGCTTAGAATATTGGATATCGCAGGGTCTACACTTTCAGCACACTTGAAGATCCTGAAGAACTCAGAATTGATCAAACAGCAGAAGGATGGACGATGGATCGAATATTTTCTGAACAGCAAAAACAGCGAAGTAGAGAAATTATATGAATTCCTTGATGAACATTTAATCGTAGATCGAACTATATTGGATCGAGATAAGAATTTAGCTGAGACTCTTTCGCGCGAGATGTGTTCACGAGGAGACTGAGGTACTGCTTTCTCTTTTTGTACCTGAAGGTCGCATATCACGGGCTAGTGGTATATGGAGGGTGAAAGAAGTTCCTACGTGTTGAGTACTAGAGACTTGTATTGTTCCTTGATGTCCTTTGACTATTTTCCAAACAGTAGAAAGCCCTAGGCCTGTTCCCTTCCCTTTTGGCTTTGTAGTGAAGAAGGGTTCATAGATATGGGAGATCGTCTCATCATCTATACCAGTCCCGTTGTCTTCAATAGTCAGCTTAAGGAACTCGCAGGTATCAGGAGGGAGGGAGAGTTCTGCAAGTCTTTCTTCTGAGAGAATGACATTCTCTGTGGAGAATGTAAGAGTACCGCCGTATGGCATCGCGTCTCTGCTGTTAAATGCAAGATTCAGGATAACAGTCTGCATCTGATTTTCATCGACGGTACTGTTTTGCTGTTTTGCATGAAAATGTGTAATAATAGTGATACGTTGATCAAAGATGTCTTCAAGTAGGTGTATGGATTCATTGAGCAGTGCATGAATGTTAATACTCTTTCGCTGCGTATGGGTATTCTTGGTGAATGAGAGAAGTTGGCTGATCATGTCCTTCGATCTTCTGCAGCTCGTTAAGATATGTTTGAGGTATGTTTTCTGTTCATCTTGGGTCGTATCAAGCTGCAGGAGTTCTGTGTACCCCATGATCGCTGCAAGGTGGTTGTTGAAGTTATGTGCTACTCCACTGGTTAGTTGTTCGATCCCATCAAGCTTTTGTGAAAGTCGAAGGGCCTTTTCGAGTTCAAGCCGGCGAGTGATATCATGTATGATTGAGAAGAGCATGATATCTTTGCCGATAGTGATGGGGTTGGAAACCACCTCAACCCGTTTTATTGTGCCGTTCTTGCACTTATGCGAGAATTCAAAGGTGTTATGGATATAGTCTTTTGCTTCATTCATATAGTATGTAATCTTTTCTCGAGAGAGGGTATTGATATCGCTGATTCTCATCGAGGTTATTTCTCTATAAGAATACCCATAGAACGAACAGGCAGACTTGTTTGCATCGCAGATGATCCCGCTCGTCGGATCGATCAAGAGCATAGCAGATATGCTGTTGTTAAAGAGTGTATGATACTTCTGTTCGCTTTCCTGCAGTCTCCCCACATATTTCTTCAGTGTGATGTTCTGGTAGAGATAGAACGTCTGCCTGGATCTTTCTTGTGGGTCATGTCGAATGATTCCGTCAAAAGAGGCGGTAATTGGTGTACCGCTTTTGGAAATGATATCAAAGACTACATCGTGAATCTCACCATGGGCTTTGAATTGCTTGAAACACTGGATGAAGGTCTTTCGACCTGAAACAGTAAGCAGATCTCCAAACCACGTGCCGATGATCTCTTCTTTTGTGTATTCAAGGTTCTTGAGCCATCTATCATTCACTTCAAGGATCATCCCCTCTTCATTGAGGGACTGCCAGCATAGTGGGATATCTTGCTGTATTTGTTTGATTTGTATCGCTGCCTGATCGTTTTTATGTAGTGAGATCCTCGTTCTATAGTTGTTCGTAAGTAATTGTGCAGTGTCTAGAAGAAATCTCTCCACATCATCTGTAACGGGAACCTCCTCTGCATATGCTATCATAAGGAGTCCTAATAGTTCTTGTTTATGATATAAAGGGGCAATGAGGCAACATTTGGTATTAGGGACCAGGAAGGAAAAGAGACACCTGCTGAAGCGTTCATGATGCATTGCAGTATGATCGATAATGAGAAGCTGCCCTTCATCATAGCATATGCCGGAATGTATAATATTCTCGATGACTGCTGAGCAAAGATCGTCTTCTGTCTGTTTGTTCAAGGCTTTCAGGTCTTCAATATGATCTGCAGTAAGGTTGTTGTCTAAGATGAAATAGCAGCTGTCAACAGAGACCGTATACGGGTTCCGGGTATATTCAGCATCAAGGAGTTGAGACTTCTTTAATGCAAGATGCACATATGTGCCTGATAGTGCATTGGAAATCCTCTCTAGAATCTGACTATAGAGCGGCATGATCTGCCCTTTTGACTGCAGGAGATCAAATATTGAGAATGCTGTATCCAGTAGATGAGTATCCATTTTCAGCATAGGTCACCCTTTCTCTGTACTATACTGTGTTGAAATATATACTATAGTGCTGTATCTGTTTTGTCTAGGTGAAGGATAGTATATTAGCATAATGAAGCAATGTATATACACATTTTGACAGGATATATAGATCTGTACCAAAATATTCTTCTGTAAGGCATACTGTATGAACTCAAGTAACAGAGCATCATCGGGACGATGATGCTCTCATAACTTGAATCTTATATACACAGTGGTCTCCATGGGCTAGGATAGGGAATAAGTAGCAAATTGGTATTTTCGGGACACGATACGGACGAATCTTCAAGGGTTTTCGTTGAGACTGCAGCGGATTATAATATTACCGTCTACCCGGCACGTAGAGATGCTGCAATGGCAAAGATCTTTCTCTCTTGGATATATCAATAAGAACAGTTCCTTACAAGTATCAGAATAGTATCATGTTCCGATTAGACGGTGTTCACAATGTCTATAGGGATTCCGAGACTGACAAGAAGACGAAAGAATGTACGTGTTACAACAGGGTCGCGGGTAACACGGGAAAAGTTGATATGTATACGGTCCCCATACCCGATCACTGCACAATTCTCTGTATTGATCCGATTGTGACCTATGATGAAATCAAAGCTCTTCACGAATGAACCCAACGATTCAGGAAGCTGTATATTCCCAAGGTTTGAAAGTGTTCCCGAGTGCAGATTCTCGCCGAAAGTCCTATATGCAAAGGAAATGAGAATGCTTTTTATTGGTCTTGGTATGAACTTTATCATAGGATGTCTTTCAAGATTGACGTTTGCACTAATGATAGAGGAGAGGTGTTTTTTTTGTAGATCATATCTTATTGAGTGATGTACATGCATGAGGATCTCTTCAAATGTATAGGTTCCAAGAGCCGGATCTATCTCCGGTCGTATAAATAAAGAGAAGTTTCTTAGACTCTTAGTCTTATAAAGATTACGGAGATTCACTGGTATAGAAAGCCTGATAGGATGAGATCTGAGCTTATGTTTCTTTTGAATGTTGTAGAGAGCAAAGAGATATACTGCGGACAGATATTCTGTTATAGATACACCAAATGGTTTACAGATCTGTTTTATTGCAGATGTTCTCAGGCTTCCCGTTATGACATGCAGGGTATTCGCTGGTTCCAGCAGCCCTGTGATATGGAGTGCTTTGTGCAAAGAATCAGGTTGCTGTCTCTGTTGTACATAATTCTGTGAGAATGCATCTTCATATTCTCCGTCATCTATCTTTGAGTCTGGTTCTATGATGGATGCTGTTTTAGGGATAGAGTACCCCAGTATTCGGGCATATGCAGTGAGAAGAGACTTGAGGAATGCAAGAGCCCCTGATGCATCAGTGAGGGCATGAAAGAACTCTACAGAGATGCGTCTATCCTCATAACTTATTCT
>CAYYPJ010000126.1:0-7752 GCA_964473495.1 uncultured Spirochaetales bacterium | reverse complement strand
GGATCGCTGTCGATACTCTTCTTTTTGTGGAGGTCGATAGCATGTCTACTCTACAGTACAAATTTATTAAAGAGCAAGATTTTCCTCTAGTTCTCTTGTGTGAAGTTACCCAAAGGAGACATTGTGAAGATTGTTTATATTAGCACCTATCCTCCAAGATTATGTGGATTAGCCACGTTTACTCATGATTTGAAAAAGGCTATTGCACTCTATCAGAAATCTGATGAGTCGGATGATTCATGGGTGATTGCCATGCAGGATCATGTCACACAAGAATCATATGGCAGCGATGTCAGAATGGTCTTAGAACAGGATAATCTTGAAGAGTACCTGAAAGCAGCAGAATTGATCGAGCAGAGTGATGTTGATCTATGTATACTCTCTCATGAATTTGGTATCTTTGGAGGGAGAAGCGGGACCTATATTCTTACCCTGCTCAATGCTATCACTATTCCGGTTGTGACAATCGTTCATACAGTACTTAGAGATCCGGATTATCATGAGCGTCACATTATGAATGGTATCATCTCTCGCAGTGATGAGGTTGTGGTGATGAACCGTAAAGCGGTCTCAATCTTGAAGGATCACTATTCGATAGATGAACATGATATCAGTATCATTCCTCACGGTACCCCAGACGTCGATTTTCGTGTACTGAGGGATTCGGCAAGAATAGCATTGGGTGTCACAGAGAAAACTATGCTCTTTACCTTTGGACTTCTAAGCTCCGGGAAGGGAATTGAGACTGTTATCAAGGCAATGCCTGCTATTGTGGAAAAGCATCCTGAGATTGTCTATATCGTTCAAGGGAAGACGCACCCTCATGTGCGAAGCAATGAGGGGGAGCGGTATCGAACAGCCCTGTCACAGTTGGTACAGAACCTGCACATGCAGGATCATGTCTTCTTTATCGATAGTTATCTGACTGATGATAGACTTTTCCACTCTCTTGCCGCTGCTGATATCTATATGCTTCCCTATTATAATCTGGAACAGATAACCAGTGGGGCTTTGAGTTTTGCTCTTGGTGCAGGGATCTGTGTTTTCTCAACTCCAAACTGGCACGCACAGGAGGTCCTGACCCCTGAGCGGGGTGTTCTGTTCGATCCAGGTGATTCGTCAGCGGTAGCATCGCGGATCATTGAGCTTCTGGATTCTCCTGATCTGCTTGCATCCTACCGTGACCATGCTTACCAGTATGGGAGAACGACTACTTGGAAAGTGGTCGGTAAGTCTTACTATAAACTTCTGCAGCAGGTCTTACAGGATCATACAAACCGATCTCCAACAGTTCCTTATGATCTCTCTTCCCTCCCTGCGTTCAATATCATGCATCTCCAGGCTCTTACCGATGAAGTTGGTATAGTGCAACACGCTAGCTATCATCTTCCCAATTATACATTTGGATATGCCCTTGATGATAATGCCCGGGCACTATCCCTCTGCTGTGAGATTATAGATTCTCCTGATACCTCAGCACAGCAGAAGCTTTATGCTTCACAGCTTATACCACGATATCTCTCATTCATCGCTGAAATGCAGATGGATGATGGGAACTTTCATGGATTCCTGGATGCCGGCAGAAGAGTCTGTAATGATGAAATTCAATCAGAAGATACTTTTGGCAGGACCATTCGGGCACTCTCTGCGGTAATTACCTCATCACTTTCTCGGATGAATCGTGATCTTGCCTTCTTTATCTTCTCTCGTGCATTACCGGTCTGCAGATTGTTAGAGACTATTCGAGGTATGGCTCATACTATCCTTGCACTGCTCTCCTATCTTAATAAGAAACCGGATAGAGATCAGATAGGGATCCTCTTACTTACCATGGTTGAGCGTCTAGTTGATAATTATCACACCTATCAGGAGAAGCTGAATCGTAGAGGGGATTCTTCATGGAAATGGTTTGAAGAGACGTTAAGGTATGAAAATGGGATCATACCGGAGGCATTGATCACCTGTAGTGAATATAGATCGAAGGTTCCCTTTGGCCGTATGACCGGTGGGCGAAATCTGTTTGACGAAGCACATGAGATAGGATACACGACGCTCTCATTCCTTGATTCCGTTCTGCATCGTCAGAATGGATTCATGATTGTAGGCAATGATGGATGGTACCCTCGGGGGGGCACCCCTGCATGGTTCGATCAGCAGCCTCTTGATGCAGCATCAATGGTTCATCTCTATGGGACAGCCTATAGAGAATCGAGAAATCCAGAGTTCAGGGATAAGATGATAGAGAGCCTTTCTTGGTTTTATGGAGAGAATATCCTTCATCTGCCTCTTTATGATGCTGAAAGAGGTGGATGTCATGATGGATTAGAAGATAACGGCGTGAATATGAACATGGGGGCAGAGAGTACTATCGTTTATCTCTCCGCCTTCCTCGATGTGTTGTCTCTCATCCCCAAGTAATCTGTGATATTATGTCAGACTGGAATCATAGCATGAAAGATATCCTGTAAACTCACTGTCAGACTTGTGGAAGCAGTATCAGAGATTCCATAGGGGATGACTAATGTATCATCAAGCAGTAAAGCCCCGCAGGTGTAGACAACGTTAGGTACATATCCATTTCTTTCCTGTTCATTTGCCCTGATGATTGGTTCCTGCAAACGTGCGATTACCCTTGAGGGATCATTAAGATCAAGAAGAAGGGCACCGATGCAGTATTGTCGCATAGGTCCCACCCCATGTATGAGAACCAGCCATCCCCGATCAGTTTCGATAGGAGAACCGCAGTTACCCGTTTGTACGAGTCCCCACGGATAGGGTTTGATGTCAATCTTTTTAGTGTTGTTCCACTCTTGAACCGAATCTGAGAACATAACATAGTTATTGAATCCATCTATTCGAGAGAGGGCCACATAACGACCGTTAATCTTTCGTGGAAAGAGTGCTATCCCCTTGTTCAAGGCTCCTTTGCCTAAAAGTGGCCTTATCTTAAATCGATAAAAATCTTTTGTCTCAAGTATTTTCGGCAGTATGGCATGCCCGTCATAAGCAGTGAATGTGGCATAGTATGTCTTGGATCCGTCATCATCAACAAAGAGGACAAATCTTGCATCCTCAATCCCGTTCTTTTCCTGTTTTGATATTGGGAACAGGACCCTCTCTGAGAGAGAGGTGTCGTAGGAGAACTCTAGAGAGTAATAGGCATCAGCGAGCCAGAGCATTTCATTGATAGCCAGATTCATTGGATCGGAGAGGGTCTCTTTCTCTCTACAGGTTTTAACACATTGATGTAGTTGATCATAGGTAAAATGAGATTTTAGTCTTTCACTAATATGACTGATAATATCGTCTTTGATTCCTATCTCTTTAAGCTTTCTTACAAAGATCTCCCGATCATAGGCTTCCCTATGCATTTCTTGATATTCATCGACAAAGGTATTAACCGGTATAAGATGAAGCATCTTATCTCGGTCGATTATGCCATTTCTAAACACGATTGACGATATATGGCCTTCTCCTGTAGCTCGAAAACTGATAATCACTCGGGTCTCTCCCTCCTCAAGATTCTCCTGATCTGGATCCATGACGATCGAAGGGTTGAAGAAAGCGGCAGCTTCTATGGAGTACTCGCGAGTAAAGAAAGAACCTAACAGTAATTGACGATTTTTGGATAGATGTTTAGGAGCTTCAATATCAAGTAAGTTCACCATCAATCGATAATCACGCTCAAACAAATAGGTTATATTGCGATGGCGATGGGAGAAGCTCTTGAGGATAGTGTTTAATGTAGAGTATACATCTTTCTCTGACAGTTCCATAACTTGATTGATGATTCCCCGGCTCCTCGATAGATCTCTTGGTATAAAGAATCGAGCGATAACACGTGATGTATCGGGTGTGAATAGTATATTGTTTCGATGAATAGGTATGGACATAAGTGCCTCCAATGTAGATCCAATGTAGATGCAATGTAGATGCAATGTGATCAGGATCAGTTCCTGCCCCTACACACAAGTATCTGTACATGTCCTGTTATGATATCATGATAGATACATGAGTAAAGGATTTTATTGAAAAAATCTTTTTGAGAAGACATCAGCAGTCTGCGATGAGTACAGATGTACTGTACTATGCAGTGTGACTCCATATAGTTCAGTATACCTCGTATTCTGTCGCTGTAACATATATTGCCATTAGATCATCAAGTAATTACTCGATGTATGAGTTCTTAAACAGATCAATCAATTGATACCGATCATCCGCCCCTGACTTATCAAAGATATTTTTAAGGTGTGTTTTAACTGTTTGCTCTTTGATCCCCAAAGCTTCAGCAAGTTCATGGTTACTTGCACGGGATTCACAAAGCGTTCTAAGGACTTCAGCCTCTCTTGGTGTGAATCCCATCTTAGCGGGATCAAGAGTTTTACCGATAATCTTGTCGAGCCTTCTTTCAATCTTGATGGATTTTGTGTGGTATCTCTGTGCAAGAGATGCATAACGGGATAATTCATCAGCGTATAGAATCAAAGCAATACCATAGAAGAATATTGCGAATATGATGACGAATATACCCCTCATAGATTTACCATCAGCATATGCTGAGTATTCAATTAAAACCACAAAGTAAATAATACATGCTATAAGACCTTTCAAACCAATAAGTCTATACTTGATTCCCATAAGTCCTAAAAGCATCATCAAGGAGAGAATCCACTGACTTCTATAATTATCAAGAGTACACAATGATATGATGAATAATAAGCCGATAAACTGTAAGTTCATATTCACTGAATCCATTCTGAATGTGATGACTCTTTTCCGTAATGGGATACGAATTCGCTCCTGCCTGGACACAGATAGGATAATCATGAGAAAGCCTAATATGAAAGTCACATAGTCCAACCAAGCATAGCAACTGATTTCAATATCTATATGGTTTCTGATGGATATGAAATTCACTATAGGAATTACCATATATACACTCCCCAGAATCAATCCTACAATATTATGTACCCGCATGCTCATGTTCTCATACTCCACAATAACGTTGTTTCACATGCTCTTTGATCAAACGGCAGGCGGAAAGAGGTATTTGCAGAAGGCAGTAGCAGTATCTGACTTCTTGTAATTATGTTCATAGTCATATGCTCCTAATATAAGAGAGGTGAACGTATTTTTACTTAAGGAGGAATGTTCGATACAGCAGCTGTTTGTGTCATGAATCGGGCTTTCTGATGTGTGCTGAGAAGAGGATCGCATATGTGACGTGAAATAAAGAGTTTGAAAAAATCCTGTACTAACTGTTTCCTGCTCATAGCGCAAAGGTCTGGTACAAGAGTCATATCCATTCCTCTGATGTATACTCTAATAGATATAGCAATCTCAAAAGACGGCGCCTCTCTGTTACTATTTGAAGAGATACTCACAATCATATAGTATTTAATAGGATAGTTCAAGGTATTATCACAAAGAAATATATTTGTTTATAGACAGTTAGAGAGGGTTTGCCTATAAAAGATTAGGGAGAATCCGCTTGGTTCCTCCTGAGGTATGATTCTAATGTTACTAACAGGAACTAAACCATGGGATTGATATCATAGTATGGCAATTACCCAAACTCATATCGAGAATTTTTAAAAATGGTCCCTGATGATGCGACATATAAGGCTTTTCTCTTCAAATTTTAGAGGCCTAGACTAAGCCACCTCCTTTGGGGGTGGTCGTTAACTAGAAAGAACACAATAACCGATCGCTCTTCATCAAGATGATTGATGAGGAAATCATCCAAGATCAATACCTGCATGCGACTGTAGAAGATCAGCTTCTTTTGAAACTTCTTCAAATTTTTCCGCCTGATCACACAAAGGTTATCAATCAAATATAGGGACTGAAATGGCCGTTTAAGCTTTGTTTTCATGTTTTCTATCAACACTGTGCAGATTAGGTTTTATATTTATATATTTTTTCTTTACTCAGCAATCCTCGCTTTAAAGTATTTAGTTACAAAATTAAGTGGTATATAAGCTAAAGTAGTGATGAAAGCTGCCACTAAAAATAATGTCCCAGTTGGTACCTGACCAATTACTAAGCCCATACCATAATCATGTGAATAATATAATTCTGATTTATTAATAATCAAATTTGCTATAAAGGGACCTATGATCATTGGTAATAAAACAAAGAACATAATTCTAATTCCTTCAAATTGTCCTCTAGATTCATCAGGAAAAAGAGTTTTAGCCCAAACCATTGTTACTTGCATTGTTATAATATAGCCCGTCCCGACTAAAAATAAACCAAGAAATAATGGTATATTTGCAATACTTAATATATTTACACTATCTGAGTTTTTCCCGAATCCCCAGAGTAATAACAACCCTAAAACAGTAATCAAAAATGTAACAAAAAGAATAGCAGGAGATTTATTCTTTTTAATAAAGTAACTAGTTGGAATCGTCATTAAAACTGCTAAAACTAAAGCTAATCCTTGTAGATAACCGAATTCTGCTTCATCAAATCCATAATTATAAATGAAAATATTTCCTAATTGTGTATAATACACATGGAATCCAACAAAGTAAGTGGTTATAAGTAAATTAAGCCAAACTAACTCATGCATCAAAATATACTTTTTAAAGTTAAAAGGGATTGCAAATTGATGCCAGAAACCTCCGTTTTTATATGATTTTAATTTAGCAACATCTTTTACTTTGAAAATTGAAATAATTCCAATAAGTATTACAAATATTCCCATGATCAGGAAGAACCAAAAATATCCTAAAGTGACTATAATAATTCCACCTAATACAGTTCCAATAATTGTCCCTAATACAGGTTGAACTGCCAAAGCAGTTCCAATCTGAGCTTGATTGTCCTTATCAATACTATCACTCAACCAAGCATTAAATCCAGCATCATTCCCCATTGATCCGAAAAAGCTCATAACAGCATCAGCTACCACAACTAAAATCGCTACTACCATACCATAGTTAACAAGAGAATGTGGTATAAAAATAGTAGCTCCGTAAACGATAGTAAAGACTCCCCATAGAATATAACCAACAGCTATAAATGGTCTACGTGTTCCTAATCTATCACTCATAGTTCCAAAGAAGAACGTTGCAAATGTTGAAGTGATAGCACTTACTCCAACCATTATATTAACAATGGTTGCATTTGGTGCAATATTAGCATAAACAAAGGTACTAAACCATTGATTTTCTATATTCCAACAGATTTGTCCAGTCATACCTAAAACCCAAATCAACATTAATTTTTGACTTGTAAGACCTTTTTTGATTCTTTTCATAGTTAGAAGTCCCTTTTATATTTTGGATTAATAGATAATCAGTCTCTACCGATTATCTATTGATCCTGCTATTATATCATGTCCATACTACTTATGGTGCTATATTTTAGGAGGGGGGATCCGCTTAGCTCCTCCTCAATCTTCTTCAAATTTCAAACCCCAGTCATAGTCTCCAATTATATCGGATTCAGTAGTGGGACTAGTGATAACCGCTCGTTCAAGAAGCCTTAGGAAAACAAGCCCACGACTACGTGAAGTACGCCGATTGAATCGGAATGTGAGCTCTTCTAGATAAGATTGCAGATGTCCCTGAGCCACAGAACCCTGGTGAGTGCCTGGGATCCACCGTTTCAACAGACTTGCGATTTGATGAACACCTGGCATGGCAACATGGGCAGGATCATCAGAAGAAGACATAACAGTCACTTCATGAGAGTATCCAAGTCCCGTCAATTTGTTATACCCACCCCCACATCGGTATATAC
>CAYYPJ010000125.1:0-7757 GCA_964473495.1 uncultured Spirochaetales bacterium | reverse complement strand
AGAGAATTTGTGATTTATCTGTATTGCCTTACTTAAAAATTGGCGAAATTTTCGGATATATATGATTAGCAGCTTTCAATAGATATCCACGGGTAACCCCGTGGTCCTTATTCGCTTCGCTCAAGGAACTAAAGTTCCTGTATTACAACTCCATTCGGAGTTGCCCTGAATCATGTTTCCCCTGATACTCCACATACCTTCGCGTTGTTTCTTCATCTATCCCTACACTACTGACAAAGTACCCGGGTGACCAAACGATATTCTCATTCCAATAGACTTTTCCCAACCAATCGTTTCTATGGTCACCCCCGGCATACTTCGTAGTAGCTTCGGGAATATTTTCTGTAAATATGCTGTAACCCCAGGATTCAGGATCTTTCGACGATATTTGCAGACCCAAACTACATGATATTGCAATCTATATACACTATGTGATGATTGACATACTTTCATCGCATGAGCATATCGTCGAAAGACTCATTCATCCACGGCTAAAGCCGTGGTTTTCTGTCTACGACCGCATAAAATACCACTGTACCATAAATTCCTCTTTAGGAGATAATCTTACCATACTTTGCGACATTTGATTTGTCGATATGATTTGACAATATCACTTTCGATTGAGGGGGAACATAGAGAAAATCTCAGGGATTCATTGACTAAGGATTCATTTTAGTGTATGTTTGCTTTTGTCAATTATTTGACGGTATGCGGCAGTGGTGGAATTGGTAGACACGCTAGCTTGAGGGGCTAGTGGAAATTGTTTCCGTGGAGGTTCAAGTCCTCTTTGCCGCAACTGAATAATTAAAAGCCCTGTATATAATTACAGGGCTTTTGTTGTCTTTGGACCTATTAATATTCTTTCATGGCATAATCTTGTGTGACCATCTAGAATCTTATATTGGGGAAATCATGAGACAAAAAGCACCCTTTTCATTACTTGTAAGAAAGCTTTCCACCGGTAAAACAGTCTACTATTATCGAACTTATGAAAACGAAGGGAAATGGAAAACATACTTTACAGAATGTACACCAGAATCAGCAGCAGGATAGTATTGTTTCCCCTTACATAAAACGGAAAATTAATCCCAACACATAGGCGAAAGAATATTCTGAAAACTGGTGAATCTGGGATAAGTGTAATTATATAAACAGCAGATCAGCAAGATAATCTGCCCCCCGAGAAGGTAACACATTTAGCCTGACTGCACTTCTCAGGGTGACACTACATGTAGGGGGAGCCAAATAGGTCAAAAATGTGAACCTGTTTACAAAAGTCAGAGAAATTATTGAGTTTGAGTCAGTGAGGAAGAGAGTACATCACAGATATTGCTGCAGAAGCCGTGAGTATACCAGCAGTTTGAAGATAGCGTTATGGTTGTACTACGCATCAATATAACGCCTGCGGTTAGTGATAAAGTAATCCAGCTCGAGCTCATGGTAGAGATAGGAAAAAACCACATGCCCGAGGTTCTTCCTTGAGTCAGTACCAAGAGGCATCTGCTTATCATGAGCAATTGAAAGGATGAGCGGAGCAGTCTTTTTCTTCTGCGCTTCAGTCATCTGCCTGGCAACTTCAGTAAAATGAGCGATGGGATCTTCATACTCGTTCTCTGCCGCAGCAGGATAGCCAACAGTCATGACAGTTTTGTTACGATTTTTTCCCATGGCATCATGCTAACTCCGAACGATAGCTAAGTAGGGACGACCAGTTTTAGTATTAAAGTTCTTTCGCAGGGACACGCCTTACTTTCAATATTATTGTAAGTTATAATAAAGAACACGGAGTAACACAAGCAATATGTGTATGGAACAAGTAGTAAACCTGCATTGAAGTGGTTGAGAACTGCCGAATCAGGTAGGGGTGCTGCTGACAATCCATTCTTCATGTGTTTGTCGTTTAGAATTATCTTGATTGTTGCTTGATACTATGAGAACATACATACTAGATTTATTTAGGAGACTTGCGATATATGATAAGACTGACGAAAAAAGTTTTTTCCGACCTTGCCATCTGGATGATGGGATTCGGTATACTAATAGGAATCATGTTCCCTTTCTTAATGTTGTTGTTGGGCATTGACTCTTCAATAGTAATGACTTTGTGGTTCTTTATTGTCTGCATGAGTGCCGGTCTATGTGTAGGATTGGTCAACATACTTTTGGCCAAACATGTAGTCGGCAAACGCCTGACGATTTTGGCAAACCACATGCAGGATATTAGCGGACACCTGAAGGTTCTTGAAAGTAGTGAAGGTTTTGACTGCTCTTCCCTTAAATGCCATATCCCGATTGATTCGGATGATGCCATCGGTGACAGTTCACGATCCTTCAACAACCTTGTCAATACGCTTACCGATACGATGAATGCGGAAATAAGCCTCAGGACCTATACCCAGATGCTTACCAGCCACCTTGAAACCGAGGGGTTGTGCCGTAATGCCCTGATTCGTCTCATGGACATGATGGAAGCCCAAGGAGGTGCCATTCTCGTTGATGAGGGGGGAGAATTCACTGTACGCTGTACCGTCGGTCTTACCGGTACTGGTCGTCTCAATGAAAACCCACTACTACTCGATTCCCTCAGGACATTGAGGGCCAAGTGCATTAACATTCCTTCTGATATTTTCCTTGATGGAGTAGTTACTTCTTTCAGGCCACAGCAGGTAGCGGTGCAGCCCATCATCTACAAGCAGCTTCCGTTAGGTGTAATCCTCTTGGCAACTTCAAGCTCGTTCAAAGGTAAACTATTCGATAATTTAGATATCTTTGCCAAGAGTTTTGCCCTTGCTCTGCACAATGCAATGACCCATGATCAGGTACAGCGCCTTGCTGCGGTCGATCCGCTTACAGGTGCCTACAACCGGAGGTTCGGCTATTCCCGCCTTCATGAAGAATTTACCCGTGCAGTGCGTCAAGAAGGCGCCTTGGGGTTGCTGATGATTGATGTGGACAAGTTCAAGCAGGTCAACGATGTCTATGGGCATGCTGTCGGTGACCGGGTATTGCGAAGCATCGTTGCTTCGATTCGAAGTCAGCTACGTGAAGGAGACATCGTCGTCCGTCTGGGTGGCGATGAATTCACGGTTATTCTGCTTGGGGCTTCTCGCATGGACAGCAAAATGATCGCTGAGAAAATCCGTCGGCGGGTTGATGAGAGCAGACTATCTTATGGGGAGCAGTCTATCCATATAACGGTAAGTGTCGGTGGTGTTTCGTTTCCGGAACTTGATGTCGATAATGAGAATAACCTTGTTGAAGCCGCAGACAAAGCTTTGTATGTGGTCAAGAATTCCGGCCGTAACAATGTTACGCTTCATTCACTTCCCTAGATTTTCACGATCTTGATCATGTTGGTCAGGCCTTGATGTCCTATGGGGAGGTCTGCGGTGACGGCTAATTTCTATCTAGGTGACATCATATGGTATTCCTCCAGGTAAACCGTGGCAAAGGCAAGCAGATCATCAATGCTCTTCAGGTTGTTTTCAATGAACACCGGCAGACTCACCATGCAAGGGCACAACGACTGACTTTACACTTGTCGGGACAGAATGCAATGATGAGAACATCGGAAACGGAACTTGATGATGCGTCTTGCAATACTATCGGACCGGGTAAAGCCGGTTATGTATGAGGGCTGCAGACCATTGCCAACTCCCTAGTCCTGCCTATTACCCGTTAATAAGTCATAAGTGCGGCCAATACTCTGATAAAGCAAATCCAGCAGATAAAGACTGTGACTTAGCATATCCTTACCATATAATCTGATGGCCTAAAGACAAATCATTTCTTCTTTGGAGATAACTAACCAGTTTTGGCAGTCATCATAACAGTTTCACCAATATAATCTTGAGGTCCCACCTCTTTCTGACCAAAAAACTTTTGCAGTGTGATTTGATAGTGAGAACTTTGCTGATACATTCTAGATTTATATTTTTATAGAGAGAAACAGGCAGCCACTTATGGTATTGCCACATAAAAATATCACAAGACTAGGGTTACCTGCATAAACGCCACTACCACAGAGCTACTGCTCAATTCCACCGCTATCCACTTTGATTTTTCCCATGGAGCCATCAATAAACACTTTCATAACTATTCTGGGTTATGGCTGATGACCGAGATTGACCATATTAGGACAGTAGTATGCCCGAAATACGGCTGTACCAAATTCACTATTCACAAGCATCATGAAATATGCCAGTAACGGGACTGAATTGGGGTAATGCTTTATATCACCCTGTGACAGTATTACATACTAAGATCTTCCAAAATCCTTATACTATGAGATGTCATACATGCAGTATCCTCATAAAAATATTTTTATTGACACATACAGCTTGTTTGTCATAATAAGATATATTATAATTGGAATTATCTTTTAAGTTATATAAAAGTGAGGAATTATATCATGGAACAAACGATACCGAAGATGCTTCAATCCATACAGCAACGCTATCCGACTGTCAACGCTCAATTATGGAAGGATGACAAAGGACAATACAACCCTACAACCTATACAGACTTATATGACGAAGTGCTTATTTTTGCAGCAGGGCTTCAAAACATTGGAGTTAAACGCGGTGATCACATCGGACTCATCTCTGATAATAGAAGAGAATGGCTCATTTCAGATCTGGCAATTCTTTCATTAGGTGCAGCAGATGTCCCGAGAGGCCGAGATGCCATGTCTCACGAGATAACATATATTCTAAGCTTTCCAGAATGCCGTATCTGTCTTGCAGAGAATGCTCAACAGCTTGAGAAGATCCTACAGCTTAGTGAAAAGACTCCCATCCTAGAACAAATAGTTGTGCTAGACCGTAAATACACTCCAGACAAGTCATATACCGGAAAAGTTGTTATCCATACATATGATAAGATATTCTCTGATGGCACAAAGATTATCAAGAAAAGCGGAAAGGATCTTATTGAGAAGGAGATCTCTCTAGGTGTTGCTGAAGATATTGCTACGATTATCTTTACGTCAGGGACGACAGGAAAACCAAAAGGAGTTATGTTAACACACCACAACTTCCTCTTTCAGATAGATCAGGTTTCAAAAGTCCTCGATGTAACACCAGGAGATTGCTGGTTGTCAGTACTGCCAATCTGGCACTCCTTTGAACGTATTCTGCAGTACGTCACGCTAGGGACTGCTTCTACGATAACATACTCAAAACCAATTGGGAAAATCATGTTACAGGACTTTGCAAAGGCAAACCCGACATGGATGGGATCTGTCCCACGAATCTGGGAATCTATTAAACAGGGCATTTATATGAGTGTAAAGAAAAAAGGAATAGTCACCCGGGGAATATTCACTTTCTTTATATGGGTTGGGAAGAGCCATGCAAAGTCTAAAGACCTCATATGTAATCGAGTCCCTCAATTCAGAAAAAGATTCTATCCACTTGACTTACTGCTTGGTATTCTCCCTTTTCTCCTTCTCTTCCCTTTTAAGCTTTTGGGAAATGCTCTTGTGTACAGAACTATCAAACAAAAATTGGGAAAAAATTTCAAGGCAGGAGTATCTGGAGGAGGATCACTACCCGAGTCTGTTGATAGGTTCTTCCGAGCCATCGGTATTACCCTGCTGGATGGTTATGGTCTAACAGAGACAGCGCCGGTTATTGGTTTGCGTTCCTACTTTCATCAAGTTCCCTCTACTATGTCACCGCTTCCGGAAACTGAGATTGTAATCCTTGACGATGATCACAACCCGGTGCCACCGGGGAGCAAAGGGGTCATCTATGTTCGTGGTGCCCAAGTTATGAAGGGATATTACAAACAACCTGAACTAACACACAAGATCATAGATCAAGATGGTTGGCTAAACACTGGAGATCTTGGTATATGGACCCATAAAGGTGAATTTAGTATATGCGGAAGAGCAAAAGATACTATCGTACTCTTAGGAGGTGAGAACATTGAACCGGTACCTCTTGAAGCAAAGCTTCGTGAGTCCGAATATATTGAACAGGTTATTGTCCTCGGTCAGAATAAGAAACACCTCTCTGCATTGATTATTCCAGATACAAAACAGGTTGAGCTCTTTATCAAGAACAGTGGGATTCCCTACATATCCCGAGAAGACCTGTTAGAGTTACCAGAGGTTCATGAGTTAATCAAAGACGAAGTCTCTGCACTCGTAAGTCATAAGACTGGATTTAAGACTTTCGAACACATCGTTAACTTCACATTGATCAAAACACATCTGGAGATAGGTAATGAGCTCTCAGCTAAACAGGAGATCAAACGACACGTTATTCAAAAGAAATATGCAAAAGAGATACAACTGATGTATAAGAATTAATCATGGAGAGAGCCGTAGAAAGTGCTCTCTCCGGTAAATAGATCATGCGAGTTTGTCACTACCACTAAAGACAGCTTCAACTTTCAGGGCAACCGCAGCATGGCCTGGAAGTTTTTTCGGGTTCCATGATTTCATGAAATCGAAATAGGGCCCTTCCGTCACATATTCAAGGGATCCTTTTATCTGAAATGATGTATTCTCTTTAGTGATAAAAAGAACAGTCCCTTTAGATCCTTCCATGATATTCTTTTTTGTTTTTGAAAAAAAGTTATCTGCGATTACGAGCATGTCATCACCGTAGATTCTCATACAGGTCGCATAAATACTGTTTGGGGTCCCGTCACTGCCAACCGTTGTAAATATTGGAGCATTGACCTTTTCAGACCAAGCTGTCGCTACTTTCTCTGGAATTCTAACCATATTCTACTCTCTTATAGTTTTCTTTTATTATAGAAAAATAAACACTTATGTCCAATATAGTGCCCAATATAAAGAAAAAAAATCTATCATCTCATATTCTAAGAAGAAGACTTTCCCCTCCGTTATCGCTTTAGACTAGCAAATATATCTTTGAAAGAATCTATTTCTTTCTCTTATCGCGCAAATATACCGCTTTTGAAGGTCCCTGTCCAATCATACGTTCCTCTGTTTCAAACAAACGAACAGCCTTGATCAATTCACCAAGTCTTCTATATCCATAATTTCGAGGGTCGAATTCTGGTGATCTCTTAGCAATATTACTTCCTACTGCAGCCAGATGGGCCCATCCACTATCGTCAGCAGCTGTATCAACAGCATTTCTCAGCAGCATAACAAGTCTGGTATCCTGTTTAAGATCTGAAGTCGATTTTTTATATATAGGAGAATTAGAATCATCATCTTTTACTCGTAATACTTCAGTATATATAAATTTATCGCATGCAGCAACAAAGGGATCAGGCGTCTTCTTCTCTCCAAACCCATAGGTCATCAATCCTGCCTCTCGGATCCTGGAAGCCAGTTTGGTAAAATCGCTATCACTTGATACAATCGCAAATGCATCAAAATTCCCTGTATAGAGTAGATCCATTGCATCAATGATCATCGCACTATCTGTCGCATTCTTTCCTGTTGTATAACGAAACTGTTGAATCGGCTGGATAGAGTACTGCAGCAGTACTTCTTTCCACCCTTTAAGGTCAGGGAGCGTCCAATCACCATAGATTCGTTTCACATGAGCAACCCCGTACTTGGTTATCTCCATAAGTAACCCCTCAATAATTGACGGCTGGGCATTATCGGCATCTATGAGAACCACTATTTTATCACTATTTATTTCTGACATAATCTTTCCTTATTGAATATCATCTAGTATATTATTTTTATTTTGTGATTATATCATATTGTGTGAAAAACTCCTATAGCATCGGGGTACGGAGACCTCACCTATGCCAATTATATG
>CAYYPJ010000124.1:0-7788 GCA_964473495.1 uncultured Spirochaetales bacterium | reverse complement strand
TTATGTCTTGCTTCCGGAGGCGGACAGCAGTCCGCTGTATTCAGTCTTCTTGGTGCACGAGTGACTGTCGTTGATCTGGCTGAGGGGCAGCTTGCGGGCGACAGGAAAGCAGCCTTGCATTATGGATACGATGTGACAACATGTAATGCTGATATGCGGGATCTTTCTTGTCTGAATGATGATTCATTTGATCTGGTCTTTCAGGCAAACTCTACAGCCTATGTACCAGATATTCGTCAAGTATATGCTGAAGTCGCAAGAGTGCTGAGACCTCATGGGATCTATAGGGTTGTCCATGAGAATCCCGCTACCTTTTCCGTACAATGGGATATGGGTAAGTACTGTATCAGTGCTCCCTACAGTGAGAGGATCGAACAGCGTGATGATGGGGGTCTAGAATTTCGCCATTACATGGATGATATCTTCAACGGTCTTATAGACACAAGTCTCTTGATCCAGCATGTCTATGAAGCGCCATATTCCAGGAAACCGGATTCTGAAGCACCAGAGGGAAGCTGGAATCATGAAAGAGCCTACGTGGGCGGTGGATTTATCATAGTAGCAAAAAAAAGACAGGGTACTGTCTCACAAGAATATGAAGACTCCTAGAGAGAATACTAATGTATTTTCCAGTTATTCATGCAGGCTTTTCCATCGATAATCGAGGGAACGATCATTGAGAACAGAAGAAGAAGTATTAAGACGATTCAAGGGGTGGGCTCAGCAAAATGATCTGATTCGTGCGGCAGTCCTGATAGGTTCGCGCGGCAGGTCACAGCGGGGAATAGATTTTCTGTCAGACTATGACATTGAGCTGTATGTTGCTGATTTTGTACCGTTCCAAAAGGATGATCAGTGGTTGAATGCTTTCGGCAGTATTATGATACGCTGGCCTCTTAGGCCGAAATCCACATGGAGTGAGGAGTGGATCACAAGGCTTGTTCTCTTCGACGACGGTGTGCGAATCGATTTCCAGATCACAGATCAGAAAAGTATCAGACCAGATGCTTACGATGCCGGATATAAGATTCTTCTCGACAAGGATAATCTGACAGGAGAGCTCCGTGAGCCGACTTTCTCAAAGTACTTTATCAAGAAGCCCTCTCGGGAGGAGTACGATACGCTCGTTTATGAGTTCTGGTGGAATGCAGCATATGTACCCAAATGTCTTTGGCGGGATGAACTGCCTTTTGCCGCGAATATGATGGGGCAATATATCCGTGGCACATACCTGCAGACGATCATTGAGTGGTTTATCGGTCTGCAGAATGACTGGTCAGTGAATACTGGTTTGTATGGACGTCATTTTAAGCGCTATCTTGATGAAAAGAGATGGTCGGAGTATGCAGCTACTTTTGCAGGGGCGGATATTGAAGAAAATTGGCAGGCATTCTCCAATGCAGTTATTCTCTTCAGAAAGCTGGCAAAGATCGTCGGAAATAATTTAGGCTATACGTATCCTGTACATCTGGACAAGGAGATGACAGACTATTATTCTTATATTCGAAACACAAATAAGAAGACAGCGGACGAAGAGGGTGCCACTGATGCATGATATTGATACTGTTCTTACCCGGGATAACTGTATATTCTGCCAAATCATCAGGAGAAAAGCTCCAGCTCAGATTATCTATGAGAATGATGATATCATCTGCTTCCTACCGAGAGAAATGGAAGTGTATGGTCATACACTTATAGTACCAAAACATCATTGGACTGATTTATATGATATCCCTGAAAATATGGTTTGCGAACTGGCAAAGATAGCGAAAAGAATCAGCATAGCATACAGAGATAAGATTGACGCAACCGGGGTAAACCTATTGCATGCAACCGGAGTCGATGGTCAACAATCGATCTTTCATTTTCACATACATCTATTACCAAGATTCAAAGACGACAAACTGAATACATGGCCCAGGTTACCAGTAGTTGATATTGATAGAGAAGAACTGATGAAGAGGCTCAGATTTGATTGAATTGGTTTTTGCAGACAAGAACGATGATGGTTTTCTAGCAGAGCATGACTCACACATCGGAAATGAGATACGTAAAAAGAAGATTGAAGCAAAAGAGATTATTGTACTCAAGAAAAATGGACAGACGATAGGATGGCTTCGATATGGATTGTTCTGGGACATGATTCCTTTCATGAACATGCTTTATATAAAAGAACATCACAGAAGAAAAGGTTTGGGAAAACAGCTTGTATTGTTCTGGGAGAACGAGATGTGGGAATGCGGGCATAAGGTACTCATGACTTCCAGTCAATCGGATGAGGAAGCGCAGCATTTTTATAGAAAATTGGGATATGAAGATGCTGGATCTCTCATGTTTCCGAAGGGACCTCTGGAAATCATCTTCATCAAATACAGGTTGGAAGACTCAAAACAGCAGTACGGGAATCGCTTCAGCGGCTGCATCGCTGCAGAAAGAGAGAATAACAGGATACTATGAGATAGACCATGAATTACTTTTTGACTTTATACAATATAACGGGGAATATATGATGATTTCATTAAGACAAGTTTCTGATAGACCAATCATAGGTTCGGAGCCCGATAATGCATGGGAGGCCTGCGATCTCACAGTTCTTGTCTCCTCCGTTATTAACAAGTCCCTTTAGCATCTTATCAGTATCGTAAGGATATCTGCTATGGTCTACAGGCGGAGCAACATAAACCTATGAATTCGGCAGTATATGGCAGGTCTTTGTGATGAGGTATATAGTAAAATCAAAGAAAAGGAATGTATAACATGAAAAAGATCATAATCACCATACCAACCTACTGGGGTTGGCCGACAGGGGAGCAGGAGCATTCAGACGATGGGATATTCGATCATCCGACCCCTCTTGATACTGAAGGTACTCTTAGGCGTACCCTTGAAAGCTTAAAATTTTTGGAATCTGTCTCTTTCGAAGTGTTATTGATAACAGCAACAGTCAATCCATTGCTCAACGATGCCGTTGAAAAGCGGGTTGATGAGATAATCGCTCCTTTCAAGCAGATCTATCCAATAACACAGTTTTCTTCTTCAGATCTGCTTCTTGTCAGAAAGTACCTGCAGAAGAAAGGGATTGATCCTACTCTGATAAGTCTTAAAACTTATGCAGGCATACGAAACTGCCAGCTTATTGGGTCTCTGCTTCTTGGTGCAGACCTGATTGCCGCCATTGATGATGATGAGGTAGTCCCGGAGAATTATCTGATGAATGCGGTTAAATTTACCGGTACTGCCAGACAAGATAAAAGGGTCGATGGAATTGCCGGGGTCTATCTGGATAAAGAGGGTGGATACTGGGTATCGGAGCCTTCAGGTGCCAGAAGAGCTTCGAACATCTTCAGGAAGAAGATGGCCATAATGAATGACCAATTTGCATTGTATATGGAGCATCCCGACCGGATTCTGGAATCAGTCATTGCTCTCGGCGGTAATATGGTGTTTACTGAAGAACTCTTTATGAATGTACCGTTTGATCCCGGCATCACTCGGGGGGAGGATATTGATTATCTCATGAATTCCCGTTTGCTGGGGTACAATTGGTTCTTCGATAGAGAGCTTTATATCACTCATTTGCCACCAAGATCAGCTAATGATGAGAAAGCGCTTATCTCTTCATACTCCAGGCTGCAGCAGGATATTATCAGGTTTATGTATCAGAGAGAGAAGCTTGCCTATTCGCAGCAGTCTCCTGATCTCAGATCACTTGATGCGGAAGATTTTGGATTATATCCCGGTTATTTCCTCAAGGATAATCTGGACGAACATGCCTTTGCCGCTCTGACTGAATTGCGGCCTGCTGGTCTTGATGAATCTTTTTTCCCCAGTCCTGAAGTGATCATGGAGAAAGCAAGAGAACGGACAGGTATGGCTCATGATTTCTTTTCTTTTACCGAAGAATGGAAAAAGCTGATGAGAGTCTTAAAAGAGAGCAAAGAACTTAAAGAGTATATGAGAAAGAAGCTCTAAAGGTTTTATGCGGAATGGATACGACAGAGAAACCACAAAAATTACGCAGCTATCTATTCTCCATGCCTGTGTCCAGAGAAATTCACAATTTCAGTTTAATTTTATCATGAGAAGTACCCATCCATCAGGCAGCTTCTTGTAATGACTGTCGCTGATCAATCAACGATTGAACAGTTATATATGCTCGACTGGTTTGCCCTTCCTCCTCGCCTTCCACAAGAGAGGATGTCACCAGTCGAATATGTGATGCTTCACTTGGGAGAATCGCTACTACTCGGGAACGCCTTCTGATTTCTCTGTTCAAACGTTCGAGCGTATTGGTTGAGGAAATCTTTCTCTGATCAATCTTATCAAAATGATACTATTGCAGTGAATCTTCTATCTCCATCCTCTAAGCACTCAATGGCTTTAGAGGACTGGCCGGTATATTTCTCTATAATGTCCTTACCATAGTTCCTTGCCTGCTTCTCGTCAGGCTGAAGTCGTATCTGCTTCAATCATCTAGCAAAAGATCCTTTAGATCCCTGTGATACAAAAAAGATTATCGTGCAGCAGGGTGTTATCTGTTCTTCTTCAATATCCTGGATAAACGATCAGGGGTATCAGTACATATCCCATAGACCGGCAGTGAAGCTAACCTCTCTAATTCCTCTTCATGCTCCTCATGCCAGGTCACTATGCCAAAACCATGTTCATGGGCTTCTTGGAAGAACTCTTTAGTTAACAGTGATGATGGAGCTGCCTTACGGTAGTCCTCCCAACAGGGGTGGAGAAAATCAGGTTTGAATTCTCTGCCCAACGCAAAGATGGTATCTTTTTTCTGAAGACTGACAAGCAGGGATACCCGAAGCCTATCGTTTAGTATCCTGACCTTCTCTAGTAGTACGGGATCCGATACGCCGAGGATAGCACGGTCTATACACTGTTCTTCCTGCAGGACAACTAGTACATCGGCAAGTGCCGTCTTAGTCTTCAGATCAATATAAAACATGCATCTATCGCGGAACTGACATAACACTTCTTTAAAGGTCGCTATGTGCTGGTCCATTCCCAGCTCTACAGTCTTGATCTCGGAGATGGTCAATGCAGCGATTGCTCGTTTGCCGGTATTCCCCATCTGAACCTGTTCATCATGAAAGACTATGACCTCTCCGTCTTTGCTTATCCTGAGGTCTATCTCAAGCATATCTGCACCCATTTCCAGCGCCTTCTCAAAGGCGAGAAGAGTGTTGCCGGGAAAAGTGCCTGATGCTCCCTTATGGGCTATATTCATAACCCTCTTCTCTGATTTCATTTTACATCAATTCTCCTTTGCTTTGTAAGTTTCTATATATTATGATCGTGTTGTGTGATTGATAATCATCGACATCCGCAGGATTCTCTGATCACAAGATCTGTTATAACAATTGATTTTGTAGGATGAAGATTTGGTTTCTCCAGAAGATCCAAAAGTCTGGATATCGTGAGTCCTCCCATCTCTTCAAGATAGGTGTGTACTGTTGTTAATGGGGGATAGGAAAGTGCTGCCCATGTGATGTCGTCAAATCCTACAACAGCAATATCTTCCGGTATCTTTATTCCCATATTTCTTGCTGCACCCATTAAACCGATTGCGGTAGCATCATTTACTGCAACCACTGCAGTGATATCAGGGTAGATAGTCTTGACGACTTCTTTAAAGAAGTCATTTCCCGTGTCAATGGTAGTATCAGGCATATGAATAATCCTATTCTTTAACCCTTTCTCCTGTAATGCATCTTTGTATCCTCTCTCGCGTTCGTCATTGGTATACCATCCTTTTGGACCTGAAAGGAAAAGAATTTTCTTGTGTCCATGTCCTATGAGATGGTTTGTGATGTTGTATGTTCCTTTACGATCCTGGCAGACAACACAATCAATCTCAACTTGTCTTAATTCATTCCCCATAAGAACTACCGGAAGGCCTGTGTTCTTAAGACCCAATATGAACTTCGGTTTGATGGCCGGTCCTCGAATAATAAATCCGTCGACCCTCTTTTCCTGCAACATAAGAAGATTGTCCGTATTTTCCATCTCTTCATCGTCAAGAGTCATGATGATTGTATGATAACCCCGTTTACGGAGTTTACCTTCTATATAGGAAATGGATCGTTGAAAATAGTCGGTTGAAGTAAGTCTATCCTCACGTTTCTTTGATATGAGTGCAATATTCCCGGTTTTCGATGTTTTAAGACTTCTTGCCGAATTATTAGGGGCATAGCTGTGTTCTTGTATTGCCTTAAGGACTCTCTGTCTTGTTTTTGCACCTACTCCGGGTTTGTCGTTCATGACCCGTGAGATAGTGGATGGAGAGACGTGAAGTTTTACGGCCAGTTCCTTTAGGCTTAATCTTTCATTCATTATCTAATTCTCCTGGAATTGCTGAAATAAACATCAGTGGCAAGATATCTGCAAACAACCGTAGGTACAATCTACTTGAATACATTGTTTGATTCAAGGTCAGTTTGTTTTCCGTATAGGAGATACTTTTTAGGCTATACCTGCAGTATTTATAAAATAACTTGACAGATAAGAATTATAAAGTAATAATGAAGAAATGACAACGCAATAGATTGCGTAATAATTGCGTAATACATTATGTATATTGGAGAACCAATGGGACAAGCAATAGAACTTCAGCGTTATAAGTATAATCCTATACTTAAACCTGATGATTTTACGAAGTCGGATGTGGGTGCAGTCTTTAACTGCGGGGCTGTAGTTACTGCAGAGGGGAAAGTCGTTATGCTCTATAGGGTGGTTCCCTCTGGGTATAAAAAGAAAACTTCAGGGTGTGGATATGATGATTATATCTCAAGTATCGGATATGCAGTCAGTGACGATGGTTATAACTTTTCTCTAAAAGAGAAGGCAGTGATCACCCCTCAGGAGAAGTGGGATAGATACGGCTGCGAGGATCCGAGAATCACGAGGTTCTCGGATAATAAGGGAAGCACCTATCTTATTTCTTATACAGCTCTTGCAACACCTGCTTTTTCCGGTTTGGGAGGAGACAGGGTTGCACTTGCAACGACGGAAGATTTCACGAGCTATACAAGGCATGGTGTGATCATACCAGGTCTTAGTGATAAGGATTCTGTGTTCTTCCCTGAACGGATAAACGGGAAGATGGTCCTGCTTCATCGTATTCCTCCAAATATCCAAATCGCATATTTTGAAGATATGGAAGAGATTATCAATACCGACAAGGATTACTGGAGTCAACAACATAAGTTTGTAGAGAAGCATACAATCTTAAAGAGGAAATACGCTTGGGAATCCGTAAAGATTGGAGCAGGGCCTCCTCCGGTAAAAACTGAAGAGGGGTGGCTCCTTATCTACCATGGTGTTGATGAGAAGCACGTCTATCGAGCAGGGGTTGCGCTTCTTGATCTTAATAACCCCTTGAAGGTAATTGCTAGAAGCCCATATCCTATTCTGGAACCGAAGGCTGATTACGAGAAGTATGGCGATATCAATAACGTTGTTTTTCCGGAAGGTGCTGTTATCTTGGACGATACTCTTTTTGTCTATTACGGTGCTGCCGACAAGGTCTGTGCACTTGCAACCATACAAGTGCAAGATCTCCTAGATCATCTTAGGAGACCCTAGTAAGATGACGTTGAGATATGATAAATATTATTGATTAAGGAGGTATTGTTTGGTTACGTGAAGGGATCGATGATTCCCTTCCTAATATTATTCAAAAGGAGACAAATACATGCACAAAAGATTTCTATTATTATTGATTGTATTCATGATTATCGTTCCTGCCCTTGCATTTGCTGCAGGTCAACA
>CAYYPJ010000123.1:0-7797 GCA_964473495.1 uncultured Spirochaetales bacterium | reverse complement strand
TCTTTCACTTAAAGAGGAAATAACGGATAGAGAGCTAGACAGGCTACGATTGAATATCCTTGATCACCCTGAGAAGATTGCTCAGGCTTATTATGTGGGGATTGGGGACGAAGAAGCCTCCATGGCGTTCTCTACTGAAATACTGGAAGAGAAAGACGCCTCCGTGCCTATCCTTGATCGAATAAAACTTTCTAAGATAGCTGCCGATCCCATTCTTAAAGAGAAGCTCTTGAAGGGGAGCCTTAGTTATAAGGAACTCTCAGACTATGAGGAAACTCAAGATCAAGCAGTAAAGCAATACATGGGAGAGATTGAGACTCTGGATCTTACTATAAAGAGGATGGAAGATGCTGAAGAGAAGAGGAACTCTGAATCATTAGAGATAAAGTCGAAGCTCAAACTCCTTGCCAGGGAGAAGAAGAACCTGGAGGCTAAGGTCCTCAAAGGGAAAGAACAGAAGGCTCTTAAAGCAATACTTGTAAAAGAAGAGAAGAGTGCTCTTGTAAGAAAGTACCAGAGAACGATTGAGGGTATTAAGGCTTTGCACAAAACAGCATTGGAGCAACAACATAAAACAGATGCAATTCATTATGAAGAAAGGATTAAGAAGATTAGAGAGAGGCGAGATGAGAAGATAAAAGCGACCAAGGATGAGATGAGGGCACATCAAAAGAATAAAGATGCTGCCAGAGCTGAGAGAACGAGGATGAGAAAGCTTGCTTTGCGGATAAAGAAACCTGCTCCGGTATCTTCTATTCTTTATAAGTATCAAAAGATGGTGAACGCCATTGGGTCGGTCCTCATTGAACATAAGACACGAGAGGAAAAGACCAAGGGGAGAGTATCCCACTTATTGGAATATCTTGCTAATAATACTGCTTCCCCTAACGAGTTTGTCCTATATATCGGAGAACATTTCCAAGGTTTAGCTTTAGATGAATTCACGTCTGAACAAATGGAAGACCTCTACATAGCCACAAAAGCTTTAAGGGATGAGGGGAGAGCAGAGCTTAAGGACAAACGAGAAAAACGAAGGGAAGAGAGGATCAAGGCGAGAAGAGAGATAGCGAAGGAGATCCTTAAAAGTGAAGAGGCTCAACCTTTTACTGCGGTTGGTTCCAAAGAAACTTCACTGAGAGAAAAATCCTCCGTTAAATTCCTTGTACAAGCTGCTAGTGGACGTCCTCCTAGGATGTTCAGGCTTTTCTCTGGTGGAGAGGATACAAGGATGTTTAGGGAGTATGTGGATAGAGTAAACAAGGCTACTGATGCAGAAGTTAGAGAATGGGTTCAGAGGTTAGAGGCTGGAAAAGCTAGGATGAAAGAATTGGGGATAACTCCGAGGAGCCTAGCAGACATTCTCACCTTTGATGATTTCTCTTGCTCTGTAGATGAGGTAATCCATCTTTATCTTGGGATGAAGAACGAGCAAAGCGCCAGGGCTATTCTCCATGGGAACAACTTTTCAGAATCACTTGTGGCAGGTCTTGTATCTCAATTAACGAAGGAGCAAAGGGCATGGGGGGAATACATGCTAGGAGACTTCCAAGATAACTATGATCGGCTGAACAATGCGTATATTGAAGATCGTAACGAAGATATGGGGGCAGTGAACTCTTACTTCCCTATGATACGACTTCTTATGGGGCAATTACCTATGGGGCAAGAACTTACTTCACAACTTGCAGTGAGAAATGCGTGGAAGAAAGGATATCCTACAAAGAAATACACGATAAAAAGAAAAGAGATCAGGGATGAGAACCAAACAGCCATCCGACTAGGGGCAACACAGATATGGCACGAACAACTCGATAAACAAGAACACTATATAGCTTCTCAAGAGCTCGTTAAGGATTTACATTATATAGCTGAGGGAAAAGACGTAAAGGGTGCGCTGCTTCAAAAGTATGGGAAGACAGCAATTAAGTGGTTAGAGAAGTATGTTAATGATTATGCGGTCCCTAACATATACAAAACCTATGATGGGACTTCTAAGGCTTCAAGGATCCTTAGGAACAACACAGTAATCGCATATCTTGCTTACAACATGTTAACCGTGATGAAGCAGGTTCCTTCCTTCGCGTTCTATATAAAGGATGCAGGGTTCCTCCAGCTGTCAAAAGCCGCTGCGACAATGATATCTGACCCGCTGGGGACGATAGAGCTTGTTAACTCTCTTGATCCGCAGATGGAAGCAAGGATCTATAACCGGATGACAGAAGAGATTAAGGAACCCAGCAAACAAAAATATGTTGAGGTCACAAGAAAAGTGGGAAGAGTTGGGATGAAGCCGATTATGTACATGGATAAATGTGTAACGACCATAGGGTGGCTTGCTGTATATAACAAGAAACTTGAGGGGGGTGCAACGGAGGCTGAAGCTATTAGGAAGGCTCAACTGGTGACCCTTGAGACACAGCCTGCTGGTAGAGCGAAAGACCTTGCAGAGATATACAGGGGAGGGGAGATAAATAATTGGTTCCTCATGTTCACAAACCAGCTGAACCAGATATGGAATATGTATACTTTTGATTTACCCTATGCCCTCCATGAGCATGATATTCGTTCAGCGATGGGGATTATGGCAGGACTTGCAATATCTGCTATATCTATAGGGGCATTGACAGGTTGGAGATTACCAGAAGAACCTAAGGATATCCCCCAGGAACTGGCGGAACAAATATTCCTGGGGTTCCTCTCATCTATCCCGATATTCGGGAACAGCGTCAAATCGGGGTATGATAACTGGTATGCAAGTGGATTAGAACCTATACCTTTAGCTAGGGATGTTGGTAAACTAGTAGGTGACATAGAGAGAGGAAAAAATGTTATGGACGACCTTGAAAAAATAATCATATCCACCGGAGTTTTAACGGGAGTCCCTGTTACTGCTATTAAACGTGGAGTAAAGACTGTTGCAAACAAGGATATTTTGGAGATGTTCGGATATGGATTTGTAAAGAACCGATAGGAGGATTATTATGAGAGGAGAAAACAAGACTCCACAAGAGAAGGCTTTTGGAAATCATTCATGGGGGACCCTAGGGCTGAAAGTAGATGAGTTAAAAGGTGAGACAGCAGACAACGCAGACAATATTGAAGTGGTAAAAGGTGCAGGGTGGGTTGACGAGGACCTTGTTGGCCACGGAACACGCATAGAAGCTTTGGAATCACAAAACTTTACCCTTGGTATTAAGTTTGAGGGGTTACCAGCTTCCACCGTAGGGACACGAATGGCAGGGGCTGTAGGGAAAACGTTCAGATCAAATGTAGGGTCAATGAATCTTGAAGCCTACCCAACGACCGATATTAGGAATTATGCTCCATATTCAGGGATCCGTACTGCAAAGGTTAATGATACGTTTGTTGTCCAGGCCTATGTAGATGAACCAGGCTTTGCGGGAGCATCAGGACACATTATGACATGGATCCCTAAGTTTTATTCACGTATAGTAGATGCTACTGAATTTTATATCCGGCCAGCACAGGCTTCAGGATATTCAATCGAACCGGCTTTTTACGACTATGTAAATAGTGAAGAGCGAGACGGGATCTGGATTGGATCGTTACCAGGGACATTGGATTCATCTGATGGTACTTCAGTACTTGATTCTCTAATTGGGAAAGCTTTTCAGGTTAATAGAACAATGATGCAACTGAGGACATCGGCAAAAGCAAATGGGACTGGGTTTGGATTAATGGATATTGCAACACGAGAGATGCTAAGAAAACTTTTTCTTATCGCAGTGGCTGACACTAATTCTCAAGCTGTAGTTGGCTCTGGGGTAACGTCTCTGGGGAATTCAGTACTAGTAACCGAAGACAACTTCTTGGCTATGGGAAATGAGTCGGGATATATAGGTACTGATACCGAAGTACCTGTCTGTTTCTTTGGGATCTGGGGGCTGTGGGGAAATATTTGGCAATGGGTTGATGGGATATTCAAGGTTGACAAAGACATGACCATAGATGTTGCTTCGGCTGCTGACACAGACGTGGTAACAGTCAACGGAACAGCGTTAACCAAAGGGGCTGCTAGTGACTGGCAGGATGCTGCAACACTAGCAAGTGCGATTGATGCCCTTGCGGATGTATCTGCTACCTCGGATGGAACTGTGGTAACTGCTTTAGCTGATGCAGGTAAACAACTTGTTATTACAAAAACAGAAAATGCTGGGACGATCACAATTGCTGTCACAAAGTATGGATTTTTCTTTAGCTACAATGAGACTTACTATGATGCGATTATTGGTACAATACCAGCAACTTTGTCAAATTACGAGGAACATACAGAGAATCCACCACTAACAAACGGATATCAGGGTGCAATTGCAGGGTCTCCTGCTGTACCTTCAAGTCTGACAGGTGGGGGGTCAGCCACAGGTCTTTGTGATTACTTTTACCAGAGCGCAGGTTACAGGGGTCTGCGTGTGGGCGGTTATTGGACCTATGGTTCTGACGCGGGGTTCTTCTATTGGAATGTGTCCCGTGCGCCTTCCTCCTCGAGCTCGTACATCGGATCTCGCCTCCTCTGCAAACCGTAATTAGTAGGGGTCTGGGGGCGACCAGCCCACAGTATTGCTTTTTAATATTGCTTTTTAATATTGTTTTTTGAAATTTTAAGGGGTGGCTCGCAAGGGGTCTGCATGTGGGCGGTAATTGGAACAATGGTTCTAACGCGGGGTTCTTCAATTGGAATGTGAACAATGCGCCTTCCAACTCGAACTCGAACATCGGATCTCGCCTCATCTTTCTGAATTTGTTTTATTTTCTTTTGTGAGTCATTCCTCACCGCTTGGTGAAAATAGTGGCGTTACGGATAGCTTGAGAATCTTCGGAGGGGAAGCTATAGCCGGAAAGAGGAATTATGAGAAAGGTCAAACATGTATGGGAACAGATTATCGATCTCGAAAACATTACAACAGCTATTATACGTGCGTCTGAAAAGAAAAGGGGTAGAAAGGCTGTACAAAAGATCTTAGAGAATATTAATTTTTATGCATTAAATATCCAGAAAATGCTCACAGCCCAAACCTATGTCCCTTCACCTTATATTCCGGCAACTATTAAAGACGGAAGGAAAGAACGTTTAATCCATAAGCCACAGTTTTATCCTGATCAAATAATCCACTGGGCATTAGTGCTGCCACTGCAAGAAACATGGGAGAAATCTCTTTACCCCTTTTCTTGTGGATCAATTCCAGGAAGAGGGCTACATATGGGAGCGACCGCAGTAAAACGTTGGCTAAAGAATGATAAAAAAAATACGAAATATTGTTATAAAATTGATATAACAAAATATTACCCATCCATTGATCAGGACATTCTTATTAATCAATTCCGAAAGCAAATTCATGAGCCTGAGGTGAAATGGTTAATTGAGATTATTATAAGATCCCACGATAAAGGATTACCTATTGGGAATTTTACCTCTCAATGGTTTGCAAATCTTTACCTGAAAGATTTTGATTGGTGGGCTAAGCAGGAGTTAAAAGTCCCTTATTACATCCGTTATATTGATGATATTGTTATTTTCCATAGGAACAAGAAAGAGCTGCACAAGATAAGAAAACAGATAGAAATAAAACTTGAACAAACTTATCATTTAAGAATTAAAGATAATTGGCAAGTATTCAAGACAGATTCCAGGGGTGTAGATTTTTTAGGGTTTAGGTTTTTTCATTATAAAACGATTATGAGGAAATCCACTTGTTTCAGAATGGCTCACAGGATTAAGCATATCTCAGAGAAGCCTAGGATATCATTAACTGATGCTTCCGCAGTTATGTCGTATATGGGGATAACTACACATTGTAATTCAAAGAATTTTATTGCTCGGTACGTTGTACCGTTTGTATCAATAAGAAAATTAAAGGAGATACACCGTGAAAACAGTGCAATTATCGCAAGTCCCTAAAGGGCTTTATACTGTAACCCGTATTGGGGATATGGCTATCATCACCATGTATGATAACGTCCAAGAACAAACGACTGAAGAAGATGTTTGTTACTCTGCTGATCAATATCAGTTAAAAGTAGTTTGGCGGGATGAAATGAAAATAGCCTATGTAGATTGGTTAGATTTGGCAAAACGGTTAGAAAACCCACAAACTACAGTGGACAAACGTATGGCTAGGGATATGCTCTTGTCATAATAGATGGGAAAGACTTAAGAGGTGTGGTATTGACAGTCACCCCTGATGGCTCAGAACCTGTGGAGATGAAAGATGACAATATGTAATAAAGTAGGTGATGCACCGGAAGTATTTACCTCAGGGGGAAACCTTACCCTTGGACCTAATACAAGTTCCTTTGTGTATTTTGAAAGAAATGAGGGAGGAGTACAGGTCCATATTGAGGGGACCGGTGTTGCTGACTATCAGATTCATTCTACCCTTGCCTCTGTATCAGAGATTGAAGCAGACACAGCTCTCTATCTTCCTTATGAGTCTTCGGACATTACGGAAGACAGTGACGCTTTTTTTGAAGAAGGTACGTCAGGAGTGAAGATCGAAAACAAGTCAACTTCGACCGATAGTATTAAGGTGTATTGGGGGTATAAGAAATGAATATTACCAATCTATCAAAACGACCATCAGCAAAGCATGTTCGTATCTCTGATGCAGGAGGCCACTATGATAGTCAAAATGTTGAAGGGGCACTTGATAATATTGGTTCACGGATCACAGGTATTGAGACTTACATAGCTCCACGTATCAATTCAATTTGGATCGCAGCTGAAAACTTAAAAGCACCTGGGTTAAAACCAGCAACATGGATCTCTCAGGGAATAGGTGGAGCCTGGAGCTTTAGCGATGAAGGAGTTGCCGGTAATCAGCAGCAGGTCAGTGGTAGGATACGAATACCTTATCGAATGGATAGGACTATTGCCCCGACAATCTGCATCGGCTGGAGTGCTGACGGTGTATCCCCAGGTGATGTTGAATGGCAGTTTGAATACGCATGGGAATCAGAGGATGAGGATACAGCTTCAATAGCACAGGAAACTTTGACCATTACAGATACGGCATCAGCAACAAGTAACGGGCTAGTAGATACATCATTATCCGGTGTTGACATACCCTCTGATACTGATATCTGCGGTGTATTCCGTCTAACTCGTTTATCCGCAGGTGGGAATGATACTATTGCCGATTCAGTCGAATTAATTGGGATGGAAATGAGATTTGCAGCGAACAAATTGGGTGGAGAAATTATTACTTAAGAGGTAAGATATGACAGACAAGACAGCGACAACATTGACAAGTATTTCTAAGATTATAGGCATAATTGCTGTTCTTGTCGGGGTCGTGACTTATGTGTATGGTGTAGGGCAACAAGTGAAGCAGAATGTGAAAGAGATAGGGGAACATAAATGCCTTATCGAGAAAGAGCAAGAAATCAACATGGAGATTCAATTGCAATTGAAAGAGATCGAGACACACTTGGTCTATATCAGGAAAGCGATAGATAAATAAGGAGGAACAATTATGGTAAGTTACAAAGCATTGCAAGATCAGAACGGTAATATGTCGAGCAAACGGTTGGCAGGTGCAATAACACTTCTAACTGGGTTAGTTGGACATGGGTTTCTCGGAGTGTACAGCATCTTTGCACAGGCAGTCGACCCTACCACTGCCGTGGCGTCATTCAATACGATGATGATAATTGGCGGTGGATTACTCGGGATTTCGGTATTAGAATTCCTCGGGAAAAAGAAGGCATAATGTGTGGGCATGGATTAAAAAGAATTGGGTTGCTGTGCTTGCTGGTCTTAGTGCTGCCATTGGTTTCATT
>CAYYPJ010000122.1:0-7799 GCA_964473495.1 uncultured Spirochaetales bacterium | reverse complement strand
CTTGTCTATACTTATGTACATGGTTTGACTTCCTTCTAAATATAGTTTGTATGGCCTTCTACAGTGGTTTATTACATGAATCACAATGATTTATTTGAAATATATTGAGCTTGGGAGAGAACTACATTCAAGAACATGGGCTAAAGGGTACACGGCTAGGACATACGCATCAAACTGTTGTTGACAGAGGCAACATGCTGTGTTTCAGATTATACTAGGGCATAGAAGAGAAGCTGCATTGTGGTGATAGCGTTGCTTCTTGCTACTGATCTGGATCGCATCGGAGGTTCAGGATATACTTTCATGCCCCATCCTTGATTGGAGGGGCTTAAAGGTATGTGCCTGAATAGCGTTGATTTCAGTTACTTGGTCTTCTTGGGCCTCCTCGGGATGTTCTCCACTGACTTGGCGAAGGTTACCGGGTCCATCAATGTCAGTGTTTGAGACATGGACTGATCGAAGTTCCAGCCGAACATCATTCGCAGCCGCTTCTTGCTGATCTTCTGCGTCCCGCCGATGAGATCACTCAACTTCTTCAGCAGTGAAAGACATGCTTTGTTCAAGAGACTCTGGTTCAAAGCTGCGTTCCTGTCACTCAGGGCCAGATAATCTTCGTGAAAGACAGTATCCAGACTCCAGTGAAGACTGTTCTCGATGTTCCAATGAGCTCGTATGCAAACAGCTGCATCATTGACATTCTTCAGACTGGTAAGATAGTACCTGATCTCCTGCGTCTGTTTCCCCGTGACGTTATGAATCATCATCTTGATCATGCATACCAGGGCATATGCCTTCTTCCAATCCGGGAACAGCCCTCTCTTCTCACTTGCTGTGAGCGGATAGAGAAAGAAGGACCGCTGTTCAAGCTGGTTATGACTGATCTTGCTGGTCATATGATAACACTCGTCAATGAGCTTAAGCTTCTCCAGGTGCTCTTCGGTGAACGTGCCTCTGGCGAATTCGACAGCCTTTCCCTGATTCCCCTTCAAGCCGCCTACGTAATCTCCCTTGGCGTCAGTGATGATCGCAATAGTCTTCGTCTGCAGATGCATGGCATCGAAGGTAACCACGGTATCCTTCAGATTCATCTTCGAAAGGATCTTCTGAGCATGGGGGATCTCGTTCGTCTTCGATTCGATCGCCTCGGAGAACAGACAGGTCTGTGAATCCTGTTCATAGACGTTGAGGATCTGCAGGTCTTTGATCTCTTCAGGCGTGTCGGCCTTACGGCCGGTCCCTCTGAGCTGCTTTCCGTCCACTGATACGATCTTCTTCTCCGGTGCAGGAAGCTTCAGTGCCTTCCTGATGGCCCTATGAGAAGTCAGCAGCACCTGCACCAACAGGGAGTTGAGTAGGTCGGGCTTGATTAACGCCAGCATCCTCCTAAAGGTGTCATGACTGGGAATCGTATCTTTTTTGAACAGTCGTTTGTAGAGCTTCGTGTGCCCCCTCCAGAAGTCCTGTGTCACAAGACAGCTCTCAGCCCCGGACAATGTGGCAAGAAACAGCATGAGAATAATCTCGTTCAACGGGTAGGTCACTCGTCCCTGCCCCCGCTGATCCGGTATGTCTGCGAACAGACTCAGGATCTTCTTGAGGATGTATATCCGCTTCTCCGTCCCCGCATCCTTGATGATGATGGTATTGGTTTCCTGGAACTCTTCGATCTGCATCCTCAGTGTTTCAAACTTTATGATTGTTACCTCCCAGGTCAAGAACTACCGCATGGTTTACCGCAAGGACTTTCAGCCTCTCTGGTACCTCTGAGAGGTGCCAGGTGCCGTTGACATAGACGGCATATACGTCCGAGCTTAGTGCAAGTAGTTCATCATGATCATCCCCATAGCGGTCTCTCAGTTTTGATGAGACCTGACGCCTCATACTAGCAAGATGATGCTTCTCTTGATCACTCAAGCGTTTATGCATATCTACGGAGGGAAACATGAGGGAAAGATAGCTGCTTGCAAATCCCTGCGGACTCTCTTTGCCCTCAATGCCAAGAACAGCCCTGACGAACAGCATCTCAGCATCCATACCCAGCCGCTGAGGGTTCTTGCGTAATACCGCACAAGAAGATTCAATAACACGGCAGAGACCATAGCGAAGGACTTTGATCCCGGGCTTGACCGGTGGTCTTGAGGGCGTCAACCCGTGTTCTTCAGTGACGATCCCCAGGTATTTATCACAGCGGAAGACCGGATACTTCTTTCCCGGGACTCGTTCTGAGTGTCCTCTGTACAGAGCATACCCATACTTGGTCTTTCGGGCATAGATACCCTTCTTCTTGTACTTGAGTACCCAATCGGGCAATGAAGACATAGACTCCTCCGCACAATAGTATTAAATATAGTTTAATACATATACACAAAAATGCAAGCAGAAATGTACCTCCAACCCTGATTTTTTTGGGTTTCCACGTAATTCCTACTTGCTTATCTATCTATGAGTCAGAAAGTTGTCGTTCATCGATCACCGTTTGGTGCGTAACTCATAGGTACACGGCACAGTAAAAAGGAGTGTCGCATACATGAAGAGGGGAAAAGCTCCATGATATCCGTTATACTGAGAATTGATATAGCATATAGATATATCTATGAGAGGCTGATCCTGTACGCGAAGACACAGCAGTCATTGCTGCAGAGGGAACGGGCAAAGACCTCGTTCCGAAAGTCTTAAAAGGCATCAGAAACAAGCACCAGAGGACAGCTATCACATCTTTGATTATGGTGATGGAATGTGCTATATGATATACGAAAAGAGTTTAGGATAGACTGCAGCAGAGCATATATGAGAAACGGGGGTATTCGGAAGATGCCGGAGACTACAAAGAAAGTGAATTGACGCAGTACAATGATATGTAAACTCAAGCAGAAAGCATCTACTTCCTTTATATAGTATCACATATTAAATCCCATTGTTCAGCTGCAAAAGTCAAATAGCACACATCATTGAACCAAGAAGATAAAGACCTTTCAAAGAAAGGGATTAAAACGATCAATACTCGAAAGAATCACAAAAGCAGTTTATAAAGACAGCATGCTTCAAAAGCTCCGAGCCATTAACCGCTTTCCCCTTGATCATACGGAATAGGAGATATCAGAATATTCAGAGAGACTCAAAGGCTGCTGTTCTGTATACGTTCAATACGCTCCAAGTATTCGATAGGAAAGATCCTGGAGATTCACTCTGATTCATCTGATCTCAGCCTTTTCATGATAGATACCCCTGAAGAAGCTCCGATCCTGTTCGCCCCGGCCTCGACAACACGAACGGCATCCTCATAGCTTCTTATTCCGCCTGCTGCTTTTACGCCCATCTGATTGCCGACTGTCTTTCTCATAAGAGCAACATCTTCTACTGTAGCTCCGCCGGTAGAGAATCCTGTTGAGGTCTTCACAAAATCTGCACCACACTTTTTTGCTATCTCACAAGCAGTCACTTTCTCTTCATTGGTAAGTAAACATGTCTCGATGATGACCTTCAGGACTATTCCTGCTCCACAGGCTTCACGCACCAACCTGATGTCTTTCTCAAAGCCTTCCAGATCCTGCCCTTTAAGCATTCCGATATTGATGACCATATCGACCTCTTGTGCTCCATCAGCAACACATCTCTTTGCTTCAAATGCCTTACTTTCACTCTGCATTGCTCCAAGCGGAAAACCAATGACACTGCAAACTTTCACTGAAGAACCCTTCAGGTATGCTGCACAAGAAGAAGCCCAACAGGAATTCGCGCAGACAGATGCGAACTTATAGGTCTTTGCCTCTTCACATACTGCAGCAATTTGTTCACGAGTTGCCTGGGGTTTAAGCAAGGTGTGATCGATATATGTATTGATAGCCGTTATCTCTTTCATGAGAACTTTACTCCTTGTTATTAATATATATTCTCTGTATCAACTATCTTACTCCTCAGCAGCAAATCTAATCAAGATACTATCTTCTCTTTCGTGTCATCAAGACACTTCTTTGTTACATACTGAAATAAGATTGGTTTCCCATTCAATCAGATATTGTTTCCAAAACAAGCAGTATTCCGTCGAATTTTCAACCTTGACCTAAGTCCAAAGACGATATAAAGTCTTTATATTATGATAATAGAAAAATTAAACAGCGGATTATATTGGATCATCATAGGTGTCCTTTTTTTAAACCTTATGCAGAGGAAACACTACCCTCATGCAGCCAAAAAACGAATGGCTACCCTTTTGTTGACAGTCCTCATCCTCGTGTTGAATATATTCATTGCGCTTATACTTCAATTCAAGCTTCCGGATTGGGCAGTCATCCCGGCAGTACTCATCACGGTAACTATTGGTTTCCTGATCAGAAAGAGATTAATCATCTTCAAAATAAAGTGCGTAGAATGCAAAAAACAACTCACATTCAATAATATCTTCTACAATGATGACAATCTCTGTGATTCCTGCCGTAAACAGCTTCATCCTGAGCTTTTTCCTAACGACCCTAGACCTGACGAAAAAACCCCTGCAGAGATCATACAGGAACGCTGCAAAGATGCACGAGACACTGGAGAGATTGACTGGGACACTTGGGAGCCTGCAGAAAAAGCTTCCATCTGCTACATCTTTCATGAGGGGAACGTCCTTCTGATACATAAGAAGGTTGGCCTGGGAAGCGGCCTGATCAATGCACCGGGAGGGCGTATTGAGAAAGCAGAGACCGCAAAAGAAGCAGCGATCAGAGAGACTGAAGAAGAGACCGGTTTGACTCCGTTAGGAGTGACAGAGGTCGGTGTTTTGAACTTTCAGTTCATCGATGGCTATTCACTTAAGGGATATGTGTTCTTTGCCGACAGCTTCAAAGGAACGTTGACTAGAACAGATGAGGCTGATCCTTTCTGGGTTTCTGAAGACGCAATACCGTACGAGAACATGTGGGTGGATGATGCTCTTTGGCTACCGAAAGCCATTTCCGGGTCGTACGTTCAAGGGAAGTTCATCTTCGATGACAGAACTATGCTCAGCAGCGAGATTATTGAACGAGAACGATAGGAGCTGAATCTTTATGCCATATTGTGTTCATTGCGGAGTCAAAGTAGCAGATTCTATGCAATCATGCCCTCTTTGCAATACTCCAATTCTTGATCCGCATGATCTGGACAGTACAGAAATAAACAACCTGAAGTTGCGTAATCCTCTCACCCCGCCGTACAACGACAGTAAAGAGAGTTTGCTTACCAACAGCTTCATATACCACAGAGGTTTACTGGGAGGCATCATCTCCTTTATTCTCATTATTGGCATCGTAACGACACTGATCATAGACCTTAGCATCAACCAGCATATCACCTGGTCATTCTATCCTATGCTTTCTCTTGCAACTGTTTGGGGCTTGGTCGTTTTCCCAATATTATATCACAGAAGACCAAATATTATCACATTGGTATACGATGCATTATTTCTCGCAGTCTTTCTTCTTCTTCTCGACAATTACGGCAATGGTGTCTCCTGGGGATGGTTCCCTGCTACGAGTCTTTTTGCCTTGACTATTATGCTCCTTGTCATCCATAAAAGAAAAAAGATTGCTTTCCAGCTCTCTTTGAGCCTGATCTACATCGATATACTGCTTCTGTTGTTCTGTTTTGATTTATTGACCCATGGGAACTGGTTTTTCCCCTTGGCATTGCCAATTGTATCTGTAGTCTGGGTATCGAACGGGTTATTTATCCTTGGGGCAAGATGGGCTCATAAGAACTCAGGAACTAGGCCACAAGGATACCTTTATACGATATTCATCTGTATACTGATCATACTGATATCTATGGTCACCAATGTCTGTATTTCGTCCTTCACTGATCAAAAACGACTTGTATCATGGGCATACAGTATCGCAGTCTCAGTAGTTCCAATAGCTATATTCTCTTTTATAGCATACCATAATAGTCATATATACGCATATATAAGAAAGAAGTTTCATCTATGAGAGACAGGGTAATTTCTACATTGCACTACTGGACGAACCTTGATAATGCCGCACTTATATTCCCCGTGATTATATCCGAGAGAAATTCAAGTTTCTTCCGACTCTCTGCGCTTCTCGATGATATAATAGATCCAGAACTCCTACAGATGGCTCTTGATCATTGTATCCATCGCTTCCCCTATTTTCTTGTTCGTCTGCGTCAAGGGGCTTTCTGGATGTTTCTTGAAGAGTATCCCAAGCCCCCTCAGGTTGAACTTGATCGATACTATCCATGCCTCACCATAAAAACACCGAAACAGAGAAGCCTGCTTTTTCGAGTCCTCTATCTCAAGAACAGGATATCTTTGGAAATGTCCCATATCTTGACAGATGGATTTGGTGCAAGTGTTTTTCTTAAGAATATTTTAGCTGAATATCTTAGACTGCAAGGCTGTCATGTTTTGCCTTCTGATGCGTTTGACATCTTTGACCTCTCAGCCCCTCCCTTAGAGGATGAGAAGATCGATGCATTTCACCAGTTCTATGACCCCCATGCGCCAAAAGACAAATCCCTGCCAAATGCATATCAGATGCATTTGAAGAACTCTTCTCCCGGAGTGAACCATGTGATCACTGGCAAGATCCCCCTGGAGTCCATACTTCAGGTAACGCATGCTCATCACGTTTCTATCACTGAATATCTTGCGGCGGTACTGATATATCAACTTCAGGGGATTCAGAAGAAAGATCGTAAGAATCGTCGTATTCGCCCTATCAGGTTAAATGTCCCGGCGAATCTTCGCAAGTTCTACGGAATAAAGACTATGAAGAACTTCTCTTTATACACCACCCCTGAGATAGATCCTAATCTTGGTGATTTTACGTTTGAAGAGACACTGCAGCATATCCACCATTACATGAAAAAGAACAACACGGAAAAGAATATCAAACAGCAGATCACCAGGAATGTGGGAGGAGAGATCAATCCTTTCATTCGTATAATCCCATTACCAATCAAAAAGATGTTTCTGCGCAGCATGCATGCAAAGTACGGGGAGACCCAACAGAGTATATGTCTCTCTAACCTAGGGAATATATCAGTACCGAAAAGTATGTCGGACCATATTGACCGTATTGATTTCATCCCGGCAGGTTCATTGATGACAAAAACCATGCTTGCTGTGACGGGGTTCAAGGGATTCCTCTATCTCTCTTTTGGAAGAGTCGCAGAACAACCTCTTTTAGAACGGCGCACATTCTCTTTTCTTCGGGAACAGGGGATATCTATGGTGCTTGAAAGTAACAACCCGACCCCTTCTCACCGTGGTCATACAAAAAGAAGGGAGAATTCTGCATGAGACAATGTGATAGATGTGAAATATTCTTCGCCGATGATGAACCATACTGTCCTCTCTGCGGTCCTGAATACCCCCTGAAAGAGGTCGAAGGGAGCCAGAAACGCTCACCATATAGCCAAAACCCAAAGATCATTCGGTTAAGAGTAAAGAGCCTTATCGTCTATGACAGACATATCTTCTTTATATTCTCAGCTGTTTGCCTCTTGGTCATAGCGATAACCCTGCTTGTAGACCTGAACAGCGACTTTCATCTCTCATGGAGTCGCTATGCAGCAGTCGTTATCCTGCTCTTTTGGCTGTTGATCATACTCCCCTATGCATTCAGCACCTTTCGCAGTTGTCATTATCTTTTACTAGCGGCATTAAGTATATCCCTATTCCTTAGCTTTGTGGATTTGCAGCAGGGCAGTTTAAATTGGGCATGGATTATATCTTTAGGATTGATCATCCCGGCTCTTCTCAATTGCCTTGTTTTTTATATTAAACGCACATGATACCTTATTGACAATTATCC
>CAYYPJ010000121.1:0-7828 GCA_964473495.1 uncultured Spirochaetales bacterium | reverse complement strand
AAGCTTGTAGAGTATGTTTCAAACTATAATCACTACACTTGAAAAACAGAGCCTTACTAAAGTGTATAGGATCTCATGCAATACAAGATCCCATATACTTATTTTTTTATTTTTACTTGAATATATTAATTCCCAAGTCGGTCTCTTGAATCATCGAGGGCTTTCTGTGCAGCAGGAACCAATGATTCGAGTTCTCCCTTTATCTCCTTTCTATCGATGCTCTTCAGCATAACCTTGTCCCATACATCCTGTATTGAACGGGCAACGACTCCCCCAGAGAGGTGAGTTCCATTCCAGACTCCAACCTGTTCCATATCCAAGACTTCATAGAATCCCTGTATATAATCAGCATCTGCATTCTCATAATCATCAAGTACGGTAGATATTGAGGGAAAAAAATTCGCGTTATTCATTAGGAATCTCTGACCTTCCGGACCTACCCAGTATTTCAGGAATTCCCATGCCTCTTCTGGATGTTCTGACCCTTTCCAGATAGAACAGGTCAATGACCATGCATTACAGAATCTATCATGACCAGGGACTCTTGGTTCCGGGACAACACCGAATCGCATACCACTCTCAACCGCATTGAGCATATGGCCCTCATTTAAGGTAGCCATTGCAAGTCTGTTTGCCAAAAACAGGTCTACTGGACCGGTACCTTCAGAACTCAGGGTATCCAAGTCGGCAGGAGTTGGAGTTGCATCGGAATCTACGAGATCCCACAGCCAGGAGTATGCATCAACCATATTCTCACCATTCACATAGCCATCTACTGTCATACTGTCATCACTGTATGGTTTAGCTCCAAAATTGAACCACAATGCCCTGAATGGTTTTCTCGGTCTATCACCGCCCCAGACATGTTTCTCTTTATTTCTCAGCTTCTTTGCAATTTCAAGATAGTCATACACCGTCCAATCACTTTTAGGATACTGTACACCTGCAGCATCGAACATATCTTTGTTATACAAAACGATACTTGCACCAACTCCAAGAGGGAGCCCGACGACCCTGTCTCCCTGCAGGGCTCTTGTCTTCCAGAATCCATCAATATACATGGAAGTGTCAAAATTGTCTTTCTCAATATAGGGTCTAAGATCTAATGCTTCAGGATACCAGTTCGTATTCCAGAAGAACGCAATATCTGGTCCACCTTCTCCTGAACTGAGAGCTGTGTTCATCTTCTGGCCGAAACCGCTTGAAGGAAGGACGGTTACATCTACTTTGATGTTTGGATGCTCTGCTTCGAACTGTCGAGCCAATGCATTCTGGACTTCTGCTGTGTACTCTTCCGAGTTTATTGTCCACCATTTCAACGTCACTACATCCTCAGCTTCCTGCTGCCCTCCAGCGAACAATACTGTCGGAAGTACAAGCATCAATACACATAATAACAATAATACTGTCTTTTTCATAAAAACCTCCTAATGTTTTTATCTCTAATTCCAATGAGACTATATAAAATCAGATACCTGATTTTAACACCTTATCAACAAGAATCACCGCAAGTTCATCGGCAATATCGAAAATATCTTCATCTTTTGCAAATTTCAAACAGACACCTGAGGGACGTCGTACTCGCTCTCTCCACTGCTCAGGAATAATTCCAATTCCATGCCGAGCACCACACAGGGCACCTAATACCGCTCCTATCGTATCGGCATCCCGACCAAAATTCGCACCCCAGAACATAGCCTGGTCATAATTTCCATCTACGAGCTTGAAGATAGCATATATCTGCGGGATGGCTTCTGCTGCAACGGAATGGGTAGGGGTCCACAACTCTGTATGAAGCCGCTTCCAGGCTTTCTCAATAGATCCTGACTCCTTACAGATATTCATCGCTACATGAACCGCATGAGTCAACCAGGAGGAATGCTCAAGTTGATCAAGTCCAGCTTCAACGATCTCATCAGTCGTACCATTGACCATAGCAACAGCCACACTCGCTGCGACCATTTTCGCTGCTGTGATACCATCATTTTCATGACTCATCTGTGCATCTATCATTGCCATAGCTGCGGCAGACTCTGGATCCCCTGCGTTGATGATTCCAATAGGAGAAATCCTCATTGCCGCTCCGTCATCATTATTCATAACGTTGTACATCCCTGACATCGGAGGCCTCATGCCGCGTTTCAGATTTGCAACAGCTCCATAGAGAGGCCTCCCTCCCCTTTCAAAGATACCCCCCTCCTGGAGAATACACTCATCCCAGGTATCATAGAGCACCTGAGGTGTTAGTTCTCCATTACATTGGATGATTGCCTTCGCCGTCAGTATCGCAAACTCAGTATCATCGGTACTTCCCGCAGGATTATCAAAGAAATCAGTCACAATGCCATAGCGATTCCTCATATCATTATCACGTCCAAGATCTCCAAGAGCATCTCCGACTGCAAGTCCGATAAGAGCCCCCTGGCATTTCTGTACACATACTTCTTTATCATCAATTAGTTGCTTTCTTGTTACCATCCTCTCTCCCAAATCATCAGGTATTCTTTTACTCATTATTTATCTTCATCACCCTGCATATCCCTATAGATCAGTCATACTCCGACTGAATGAACACTGCTCAGCCTTACGAAAACGTTGTCCAGAATAGGTGAAGATCATCACCTATACAGTCTTATATACTCATCACTTAATCTCGAATAACCAATTCTGACTTCATAATAATCTCCTCATTCAGAGGCCCCTCATGACTGATCTCTTTCATCAGCAGAGCGACACCGGCTGTGCACCTAGTTCCTGTTTGAACGTATCAATGGTAGTCAGCTTCGGGTATATGAACCTAGAGAATTTGCTATTATCATTTCCGATAACGGAAATATCATACGTTACAGCTTGATAGCTTCCTTTTTCACCTCCTCATCTTTGTTCGTATCAAACAACATCACCCTATATCCATATCTGTCAGCTTGATTGACAATGCCCCGTACCAACTCAGGAAGGTTCGGATTCGTGATGTTCAAAACAATGAAACCAATCACAAAGGATCGCTTCAGGACCAATCACCGGGCGACAATGTTCGGACTGTAACTAGGCTTCTTGATCGCATTGTGTACTCTGTCTCGTGTCTCCTTTTTAACATCAGGACGATTGTTCAATACACGTGATATAGTGGTGATAGATACATTCGTGTGTCTTGCAAGATCCTTCACGGTCACAGACATAATCATTCCCTCTCATATGGCATAGAATTAATTGCTACAAATATAAAATATATTTATGAAAACGTTACCGGTCACGTTTTTTATAATCCACCACTCTTTACGATGTCAAATCCCTAATTGTCTCATGCTTCTCAAATACGTACACTGTTCTTATATCTGAATCAGCTCCTTGATCACATGCGTAAGTCTCCACATCTGATCGATTTCCATTTTTCGGTTATCGGTGAAGATTTCTGGGTTCAATGCACGTGAATGGTAACCTATACCTAGTCCTTCCAATCCAAGATAGTACTTTGCATTCACCGGATAATACTGACACTCAGCAAGAGAGAAGAATCCGATAATATCCTGTACCATTTGGGATTTTTCTTCATGCAGATTATAATTATTGCAAAGCCAGCTGTAAATCTCCGGGTGAAAATTCCCCATGACCCCGGAATACCCTTTACATCCCAGTTTGAGACTCTCCAGCAGAGTCGCCGAATTTGCATTGAACAGCTTAAAGTAGGTTCCTTCCAATACATCGAGTTTCTGTTTGATTATCTGTAAGTCACAACAGGTATCCTTCATGAACTGAAATCTCTCTGTTTTCAGCAAACTACGTAACAGTGAAGGAGTCATAATCCTCTTATACGGATAGGGACACTCATATATCCCGAGACATATTTCAGGTATTGAGGAGATGATAGTATGCATATTCTTTATGAACACCTCATCATTCTCATCTTCCCTGGCAAACCTGTTTGATATGAATACATATGCATCAATCCCCTGCTCGATGTATGCGTTAGCCTCCGCTATCTGCGTTTTTGTATCAGAAGCAGTATGTCCAGATGCAACTACCACCATATCAGTAGGTCTATGCTCCATAATGAACTCGAGCAGCTGCAATTTCTCCTTAAAAGAGAGAAAGAATATTTCACTGGATTGACACAAAGCGAATATTCCGGCAACACCACGTTCCCCATACCAATGTAATAGTCTTTCCACTCCTCCATAGTCAATCCTGTTATCATCAGTGAAAGGGGTGATCATTGTAGGATACACACCATTCGGAATTTCTTTTATCATTCACACACTCCTGTCGCTTGGTAGACATGGGATCTTAACAACAATCTTTGTTACGTTCTGACTCTCACCCACAACTATTCCAGGCAGATGGCTTTCGTGTGGGTACACAAGAGCAAAGTACTGCTTCTGCAACTTCACCCAGGTGCTGCAATCTCCGCTGTACCACCTGATATCGTCTTTTTCGGAGTACGTCGACTCTGTACACATCTGGCAAACAGGTGAATAGCCAAGTAGTTCCTCTCCATGCACAATGAACTGCACGTCCATATACGTCCGGTGTGATTCAAACAGTTGATCCTGCTTCAGTCGAGTTGCATAGGTCTCAACGGAAGCATACATGCCATCGTCATCGAGAACATACCTTCCGGCCGGTTTCGGATCCTTCATATAAAGCTGTAGAAAATGAAAAGCTGTTTGCAGACCGGGATGAACAGTCATATACATAGGCATATTATTCAGTGTATCAATTATCATCGTTTTTTGCCTGTTCTGTCTGTTCTGTGATGATACGGATAACCGTATCAAGATCTTCCTGCGTATCAACACTCAAAGCATTATACTCATACTTTGTATGAACAACCTGTATAGGATACCCGTTCTCCAACACTTTCAATTGCTCAAGTGATTCTGTGAGAGATAGTGGTGTATTAGGAAGTGTTATATATGTGAGTAAGAATGCCTTTGTATACGCATATATTCCGATATGCTCATATGCTGCAAAATTCTCCAGATCACGGGGGTATGGTATCAGTGACCGCGAAAACAGCAAAGCATTCCCGTTGATATCGGAGACGACCTTTACGACATCCGAGTTCTTTTGCATCTCTTCAGTCGGTATCTTATAACATCCTGTCGCCATCACCCGAGTATTGTCACAGATGAGGGCTTCCGCTATCTCATCAATGATCTCCGGCATAATCAGCGGTTCATCTCCCTGAATATTCACTATGATATCACAATCATAGTTCTGTGCAATCTCAGCAATTCTGTCACTTCCTGTAGGATGATCTGCCCGTGTCATAGCAGCTTCACCCCCAAAAGCATGCACGACATCTACGATACGCTGATCATCAGTTGCCACAACAACGTTATCAATAACTTCAGCTCGACAGGCCCGTTCATACACATGCTGAATCATAGGCTTACCACATATATCCTTCAAAGGCTTTCCCGGCAGTCTTGAAGAACCGTAACGTGCAGGGATTATTCCCAGTACTTTCATTTCATCATCTCCTGTATTTTCTATACCGCTAGAACCGCGAATAGCGTACCGCTTTCTCTCTTATCTTTTTCATATTGAATGCTTTGATGTTCTTCACGATAAACTCACGCATCACTTTTCCCTCTTCTGTCTGCTGCGGATGACTGATAAACTCAAGATCAATACCCAGCTCCTCGCAGACTCGGAAGGCCAGTATGGGCCAGATGACTCCAATATCTCCGACTACCGGGATACTAGTTTCCAATCGCGAGAATGCTGACATCTCCATTCTGAATGGGATTTTTGACATTTTTGTCTTCGGCATCCCCTCATCTATAGCCTTTTGGATATCTCCCTTGGATTTATCCATATCCCATGCTTTCTTCAGATTATCATCCAGATCAAACCTTATTAGAGTTTTCCCTTTCAGGCTGTATGTGTTGAATCCTGTCCAATCAGACCAGATTCCATGTCCGGTATAGGTCTCAAAGGGACCATCATGAATTTCCTGGGTAAGTGCGATAGCTGACTCGATAATCACATCAGCATCATCCATCATTTTCGCAATCCGTGCACAGCGCTCGGAAATCGAGATACTGTCGCCTATGGAGATACCGACATGCCCCCCGCCGATAAGCTGAGGGACGCTGACCAGCACCGGCAGATTATTCCGTGCTCCTGCTGAGAGCATGGTGCTTTTATCACACCCCCATCCGACTACTTTCTCAAATGGTTCTCCACAGGCATGGGCGATACTCAGGATCTCCCTGGCTAGCATTTCGTTGCGTAATCCCATAGGGTATGCCATATTTCCAGCCGCTTTGATGATTACAGGAGCTTCTATCGATATACAGCTTTCAACAAGTTCATCATCGATGATCATCTCCTTTCTAAGTTCAGTCATCTGTTCTTCGGTCATCATGGTAAGTTCAAAGATATTCCCTTTAGGCATTTTTAAAAGATCAAGTTTATCCTTACCGATTAAATCGGCAGGTATTCTTTTCACCCGATCCAGCACTCCGCCCATTTCATGAGAAATAACAGCAGAACTTGTTGTCACACCATCAATTATACCTTTATCCATCATTCGAGCTATCAACGTTGTGACACCTTCATGAATATTCGGCCCGCTTCCTGTTGCAACAACCACTTTCCCGCCACGTTTCTTGGCTTCGACAATTTCTTCTATAGATCTATCAAGATACTTCCTCGTATCTTCAGGTAATAATTCATAATAGGTATTAATCAACTCTCTTCGCTTTTCCAATAGGTACTCCTCACATCAACTTCTTTAGCTCGAATTATTGATACATATTATTATGGGGTCATGAATATCTTTTGTCAATTATATTTATATAAATTATTTTAATAAAAGTTTGTATATAATGTATTCATACGATAGATCATCTATAATAAACAAAGTCTGTGATATAAACCCCATTGGTGAGACAGTTGATGTAAGCGTCAAATCAAGCAGCCTGTAAAATAATCAGGACCTCCGCCATACTGGTAGGCTGTAAACACTAATTCTTCAATTCGATCATGGGATACAACGACTTGAGTCCCATTCTTGCAGTATCTGTATCAAATTGCCGATCAACACCTTTTTGTCTTGAAGTCCTTGAGACTGACCAACTCAATACTTCTCTTGCTGATTCTTTGATATTGTCGATTCTCCTATGATCCAGACATTGATTCGTTAATGCAGAGAGTTCGATTCCCGCTATGTCGAGCCAACTTCCATGCTTTGGGGTATGATGTGTTTCTCACCGCTGAGAGAGTCTAAAAGCCTCCCTGGGAGCGTAAGCGGTATACGATGATGAGATGTTGTGCGTGTTCAAGTTATCCATGACAAGTACAACCTTCTCTGCATGAGGATACTCTTTGTCTGATAGCTCCTTGATCTAATCTGCCCAGTCTGTCTTAGTCCTACGTTCAAGAACATGTGCTTCACGTCAGCCTCTCAGGGGTTCGTGAACATGAAGATAGAACAGGTACCATGCCGTCAATATTCGCTGTCCTCAAGTTTTACATGGTTAGTACTTGCCATCGGTACGGGTTCTCTCACGTCTCATGAGAGTTGGACAGGTCTTTCGTCCATATAGACTACAGGGAACCTATTATTGCAGGGACGTGCATATACTGACAAGACATCTTCCATTTTTGTCACAAATTCGCTGTTTTGTTTCGGTGGGATACACCAGCATTTCTTCAGGTGAGGCTTAAATTCGTTTTTTTAGTGTTTTCCCTACTGCTGTGTGGAAAATAGAGTTGATATAGTCCAATTCGATCATCCTGTCGGCAATAAGCCGTAGAGTGGGTGGTGTGCCTACTACAGGGTGTATCGGGGCAACATTCCCGACAGCAAGACCATCGA
>CAYYPJ010000120.1:0-7858 GCA_964473495.1 uncultured Spirochaetales bacterium | reverse complement strand
GTATTATACTTATACATAATCGTATTCTTAATGATCCACCAGATAATTCTAGTGATCCTCTATGGTATAAACAGTTCTCAAAATATACAGAGAAAGATTTTGATAGTATCTTTTGCATGTTTATCGAGATTTCATCTATTGGCATATATCATCCGTTAATCCCCGATGCTGAAGTGGATGATTTTAATGATGTAATCCTGCAAAAGATCAAGAGCCTCTTGGGGAATGATAGTGTGTGTCGATTCTCTGAAAATCAATTTGTTGTTATACAAGATATCTCTTCGGTGAACTACATGGATTATGAGGAGAGAGTAATGCATCAAACATATGTCACGGACTCACTATACCATACCCTTTCTGATTTGATTGCAGTGCATGATCAGAAAACACTTAAATTGACACGAATGACCATCGGAACAGCCTCACATGGTGTGAGATATCGAATAAAATCTATCGGTGACCTTATTGAATTGGCAAATTACACAAAAAGATTAGCTTTCGAAAAGGACAAAGATTATCTTGTTGCCGATGATAGCCTTCGAGCAAATAAAAGTGATATTGATGAATTTCGAATAGGATTTAATAAAAAGAATAATAGCATGGAAGAAATCAATCCCTTCTTTCAGCCAGTTATTGATCTTAATTCAAATCGAATAGTAGGATGCGAAAGTTTTGCCCGTTGGCAAAAAGATAAATACCGTTTGATAGAAGCGGAGAAGTTTATTAGATTGGCACAGGAAATGAATCTTTTTTCCCGTATTGATAGGGCCATAATCTCTAAAACATTTGCATTTATGCAATCGATGAGACAGAATAATCTTATACCTGGTGACTTTATGATAGTAATAAACATTAGCAAAGGTACTCTGATGAACATATCGGTTGCAGAATTGGTAGTGTTAGCCGGATCCAATTCTCTAAGACCTGAGCAAATTGAATTGGACATACAGGATGTTATCTTTGCTCATGAAGATTTAGTAAAAAAGGTCTATGAATTACGTACAGCAAAATTTAGGATAGCTCTTGATCAATTTAACAGTAATACATTTACCCTGAAGTCATTCTTTTTTAGTGAATTCGATACTATAAAAATAAACAAAGTTAAGTTACTGGCAACTGAAGAGATTGAAAAGGAAAAGGACTTTGAACTGTATAATATGATCATCGAACAGGCCAAAACATTGAATATAAAAACAATGATTAAAGGTGTTGAGAATAGAAAAGAATTTGAACTAACAAAGTTGCTGAAAGTTGATTACATCCAAGGCATCTATTTCACTCCGCCAATCTCAAATGCAGACTTTTGTAGATATTTAAAGAAATACCATGAGGGTATTATGGGCAGTATACCAATAAAGAATGAGATCGCCAACGAAGCATGATGCTTCTTTACAATGGATAAACTCGTGAAACATGGCCTTTACGGCTTTCACGCAACATTCACTAACATAGCATTTGACAGCTGAAGTCACTTTTGTCCATGATATCTCTTCTGACGTGGCAGATAGATCACGGCGGCTCTAGTGGGATGTGTCTTCACATAAAGTCTATGATTATCGATGAGTGTCCGTATAGCCTGCTCGATGTCATCCAGCTCCCAGCTGGAGAGCATACCGAACCCCCAATAAGTTGTAAGCTTCTTTTGGCGCATTTCAATAGATGCTTTCCCATAGAGGATTCGTGCAGCAACACTCGTTGAGAGCTGAAGGGGATGATGTCTTATGAGATCAAGGATTTCCTTTTCACCATCGGGAAGATCTATCACACAGGTATTGCAGACATCACAGCCAAAACATGAAGATATCTCCTGTTTGAATGTATGGAAAAGGGCTACTCTGCGACAGGTCTGTTGATCAGCAAGAAAACGGATAAGGTCAGGAGGCATCTTTGGATCCTGCAGTTCCTGGGGATAGAAAAGACTCAGAGAGAGTGCAGATCTTCTATCGCGTCCGGCGCGTCCTGATTCCTGAAGAAAAGCCTCTACAGTTTGTGATATCTGATAATGAATAACGGTTCGAACATCTGCTTTATCTATACCTAGACCGAAAGCTGTTGTGGCGAATAGCACCCCATCTGTTGAGCTGTTAAACCAATTCTCAACGTATGATCGACTTGTTGAGGACATCCCTGCATGATAATAGAAGATCTCTTGTGAGTGCAGCCTGATACGGAAGGTCATAGCTAGATGTTCTGTGATATCACGGCGTCCGCAAAACACGAGTGTTGGCCGTTGTATATGAGTCTGAGTCAAGAGTATGTACAGGTCGTGTATTTTAGCAAGTGTCGGTAGCGTACGATAGAAGATATTCGGGCGGTCTATATTCCCCTGTATGATATGAAGCGGTCTGTCTAAAAAGAGCAGATGCCGGATATCTTTTATGGTATTAGGAGTAGCTGTAGCGGTGAAAGCTGTTAATTGGACATCGGAGAATCCTCGGAGAGTTGTTCCTAATGTGCCATATGCAGGGCGAAAGGTCTTCCCCCATGTACTGACGATATGAGCTTCATCTACCACGATGTGCACGATGGACAGCTGCTGAAGTTGTGATTGGACGCTCTTTGTCTGCAGTGTCTCCGGGGTCGTGAGAATAAAGGCATTCTTTAGATCAGATATACGTGTATACAACTCTTTTCGATGACCTGCGGTTTGTCCCCCCTTTAGACAGACAGCATTTGCTCCAATCTCTTTGAACCTTCGCAACTGATCATTCATCAAGGAGAGTAGTGGATAAATGATAAGAGTGATGCCGTCTTGAATCAGTCCCGGCACCATAAAGCAGAGAGATTTACCGTACCCTGTTGGAAGAATAACCAGTTGATTCTTTGGTGCATCTTCTTCCAGAATATTCATGATGACCAACTGCTGATAGGGATAGCATTGGTTAATACCAAAACGAGTTGAGAGTAGGTGATTGATATGTTCCTGCAAAGTCCGGGTATCTGACATATTACATATAACCGTAGAAATACACGATATGATTCACAATAGGTTCACTATATATAAGATTATTCAGCAAGATCAAAGCGAAAGACATTGCGATTAACGACGGGGTAACAGTGCCGCTTATGGAAAAAGATATATTAGCATACAGGGTTCTTAGTACTAGAGATGCTTATGATTATTTTATACATAGCATTAATAATGAAAGTATATGAAAGATCATGTGTTCTTACACAGGTTAGTAACTTTGCTCTTTGTATTCTTTACTGGTCGAATACTGCAGGGATCATTCAATGCATATGTTTCACGGGTGATATCTCTCCGATCCCTCTGTGAGGGAGGGAGATTAGGTGAAATATGATGTCCACTGTATGCAGGGTTATCAGGGAACGTATGGCACCCAAGAAGCGTTAATGTTAATATATGATCACGAACACTGTGCCCATGCGTGCAGCCGTTTAAGAGAATTATTCCATAAGCTTCTTCACTTAAGTCAATCCATATATGCATACATGTCTCAAATCTTGCTATGGCCCACGATGTATTGGTGTCTCAATATTCTCCCACTGTGTTTGATGGACAGCAGTAGGATTTAGTATTGGTGCAGGGAATACAGCTTTTACTAGTACTTTCCCCAAGAGAAAGAATTAGTACTGGACCAGATTCAGTATCTTTAGGAATAGTAACCGTGGTGCACAGTGATAACTCAGTAAATCAAGAAGTTTTACTTTTGATGCAATCTTCATTAATGTCATAGTACTCGACTAAGGAAAAGGGATTGCTCCCTCTCCCTCGTCTAAGAACCGTACGTGAGAGTTTCCCGCTCATACGGCTCAAGCATTTCTTCACCATTTCAGGCGATAACACGTGAGTGAATGTACATCTTTCTTTTGATAAAATAATCCTTATCAATAAAAGGTGTTCTCGAGATTTGCAGTTTAGGATGTCTAATTATAGGTATACTTCTCAAATTGATGAGTGAATACTCGGCAGTCATAAATACCCATGGTTTATTCCCTTGATTATGCCAGTATCGGGTTAATCGCCATCTTGAACTTTTGTTTGGATGACGATGGTTAGCCCATTTTATTAATAGCAAATATAGGGTGTTATTAACGTATGAGAATGTTTGACTTGCTACTACATGTTTATGGTAGTTCGTCCATCCTCTGAGAACCATGTTTAATCTGCGAATTAGGTCAGATTGAGTACTTGCTTTCCCCTCTTTTAATATGATTGTCGAACATTTCTTTATTACATTCTTAATTGAGCTTTTTGAAGGTTTTATTATAAGTTTCCCTTTGAACTTTCTAAAATTCCACCCGAGAAAGTCGAATCCTTTGTCTATATGCGTTATCCTTGTCTTTTCTTCAGATAATTCTAACCCTCGAGATTGAAGGAAATCACTAACAATGCCTTTCAGCTCTTCGGCAATTTCCTTCGTCTTTGCTGTGATAATAAAATCATCAGCATATCGAACCAAATTTACTTTTGTTTTAGCCCGATGATAGTTAGTAATAATCCCTTTTGAGTTCTGATGATATTTTTCTTGAATAGTCTTCTCAAGACCATCCAATGTCATATTAGCATATAGACTGGAGATTGCCCCTCCCTGTGGAGAGCCTGTTGTTGTGGGAAATAGATGTCCCCTATATATAAAGCCCGATTTTAAGAATCGTTTCATGATTCTCTTATCCATAGGAATGTGCGATTGCAACCATTCATGATTGATATTGTCAAAGCGACCCTTGATGTCTCCTTCAAGAACCCACGTTGGTGAACATTTTCTGGCGAGTACATTGAAGATTTGTTCGCACGCATCTTTAGCACTCCGCTCTTTTCGAAAACCGAAAGATATCGTATCGGCTTGTGTTTCAGCAATAGGTTCCAATGCTAAAGCGTATAGGGTTTGCATGGCTCTATCATACATAGTAGGTATTCCCAGTGGACGTTTTTTGTTCTTATCTTTCTTTGCGATGTATACACGCTTGAGAGGCTTTGTTCGATAACCACGATCAGTAAGTTCCAATATCGCTTTCATTTTCGATGCTGAGATTGACCATAGCTTCTTATCCACACCAGATGTCCTTTTACCTTTATTGGTAGTCACTTTCTTTACTGCTAAAGCTTTGGCTGAGAAACAATGAGTAAGTAAATATTGTAGCCTTTTCGCTTTATTTCTATCACCTCCATCTGTTGCCTTAGCGATTCGGGTTTGTAACCTATTAACCTCATTCTCGACTTTAGACCAATCTATGGTTTCCCATTGATTGGCAAGTGATTTTGTGTCTTTTAGCCTCTCGGTTTTATCCGTCGTTGAAGTACTAAAATTCATAAGTTTACCATCCCTTCCTGCCAAGAAATACCATCGAATAAGTTGGCACCCTTTCGGGGTAGGGCAAATCTTGAACCCTTATCCGTTTTCATTACAAAATCGGCGTTCGCTTTTTATTCGTTTCGTCTACCCTCTATGTCGTTTCATCCCCTTACGGCTCGATACCTCCTACCGGAGGAACATATAGGGTTTACCAAGTTCCGCGTAATACATACTGGTGAATGCCTTAGGAGCCACCTTTAAACCGGGAGTTCTTCTTCCATTCGCATTGGTTAGCCACGACGCCTTTGCTCGACTCCTTACCTTTTGGTCAAAGCGTTTCAACCTATTTCGCTTTTTCCGCGTAACGATTCCTACAGTGATTCACTTTACGTTCTCCATAGCACTCTTACTCTAGCAGTCGTTCCTATTTTAGGTTATGAGAACTTCCACATTGTCTCATGAGCTTTCTAACCCAGACGTTACCATCTACGCTAGTCATGATAGAGTTACCCTGAACGGATAGGGTAGTCTTTCGACAATATATTAAGCGACTTCTTGTCGCACATGTATGTCATGGTCCATATCTATCCCTTTGTTATTTCAAGAATCTTTTTATGCAGAGCAGAAGCTAATAATTCATGATTATACAGATCCAAATGAATACCATCTTTTGGACTGGTTTTGACTATTCTGCTGGTATCAAGAAAGAAGCATCCAGCTTCATGAGCGATGTTGTGATAATAGGTGGGGAAGTCTTCTGACTTTGCCCGTGCACCCTCAAACATTTCCTTGAACTTTGAGAGATCTCCTACAAGGGGAGGGGCAAGCAGTAGAAGATTCGGGGCGTTGCCTCCTTTTCCAGCTTCGCTTTTTTGGATGATGGATACAAGCAGGGACATACTGAGCATGATATCGAATGAGGAGACTGAATAACGAGCCTTCAAGTCGTTTGTACCCAACATGAGGATGACCAAATCCAGTGGTTTGTGCGACTGCAGACAGGAGTAGAGTTGTTTCTTACCATTTTTATACTCTTCTATCGGATCATCCCAAACCGTTGTTCTGCCATTCAGTCCCTCTTCAATAACATAATATTCAGCCCCCAGCAGTTTCTGAAGGACTCCGGTCCAACGACTGTCTCTATTGTACCGCTCGCCGCTTCCGGGGGTATATCCCCACGTATTTGAATCCCCAAAACATAATATATTAATCATACTATTCTCCTAATAACAACTCCTTACCTTTTAGTTATACTTGTTAGTATATATGAAATGCATGAACTGGTTTCGAAAAGTTTAAGAATTTTTTACTGATTCTTTGTCATCTTCTGTCGGTATACACCAGGGACAATGCCATCTATAACACTATGAGGACGGATAGTATTCTATAAAAGTCGGGATCATACCGAACTTGTCCGATTCCTGAGTTTGATATGACTGGAACATGGTGTTTTTTGTTTCACTCTTTAACGGTAGAAGAAACATGATATGTCATCAAGAAAACGGGAGCACATGATTCTTGAGGGATTGGGTAGGAAATAGTAATAATTCAAGTTCTTGTGTCTGTTGTTTATTGTTTATTTCTTGTGTATGTGCTATACGATATTTTGGATATACATATGGCGCATACGGGTTAGGAGGTTTATATATGGCTCAAGAATTGTCTTATGTTTTGGTGACTCCGTACACGATTGCGAAGAGTCGAACCGGGGGGGTTATTGCTCGACTGCTGTCACGGGTCGATCTTAAACTTGTAGGTGCACAGATGTTTGCTCCAACTGTTGAATTTGCTCAGGAATATGCTGATTCAGTCTATGAGACCTATGAAGGAGATACTGAGAAAGGTGGAAAGTTACTGCATGATTATATCCTGCGTTCTTTTTCTCCTAGCGGCGGACGTAGACATAGAGTGTTGATGCTGCTGTTTCGAGGGGAAAAGGCTCTTAAGCAGCTTTCTGGTATTACTGGGCCTCTCTATAAGGAGAAAATGAGCATAGAGTCAATCACAGGAGAGACTATCCGTGATACCTATGCAGATTTTTTCACGTCTTATGATGAACCTGAAAAAGTACTCTATTATGAACCTGCTGTCCTAACGCCGCATACGCCTGAGATTGCTAAAAAGCATATGAAGTTGATCATGGATTTCATCAAAGATCAGCCCAATATTATAGAGAATGTGATCTATCCTGACCCAGAGAAGATTGAACGAACATTAGTGATCATCAAACCGGATAATTGGCGGTTTGCAAGTTCTAGACCGGGAACGATCATAGATATGTTCAGCAGAACCGGTTTAAGGATCATTGGCTGTAAAGTGCAGCAGATGACGCTTACACAGGGATTGGAGTTCTATGGGCCGGTAAAGGATGTATTACGTAAGAAACTTTCACCCATCTACGGGAAAAAGGCAAAAGAGGTGTTGGAACGAGAGTTTCATGCTTCTTGCAGTGATGATGTGTTACATAATCTGGTAACAACCTTTGGTGAAGAACTTGCATTGGATCAATTCTACCAGATCGTCGAGTTCATGACCGGTAGACGACCGGACAACTGTCCTGTGGATGAATTTGACAATCCGGGCAAAGTAAAAAGTATGGT
>CAYYPJ010000119.1:0-7876 GCA_964473495.1 uncultured Spirochaetales bacterium | reverse complement strand
GTACGAGATGCTAAGACTAATGCCTCATGGACTAGAAAATAATTCTCCTTTTTATGAAAATGAATAAGTGCCCGTTGTAGATGTTTTTCCCGGCCTTTGGGTACATATATTGTAGAGAAAGCATTTCCTGGTCTTGGATCTATCCCTGTATAATACATACAAGTTGACACTGTGCCGGGAGTTGGATAGAAATCCTGTACCTGATCCGGAATGAATCGGTGTTTTTTTAGATATTGTGCAAGTAGAATTGAGTCTTCAAGAGTTGACCCGGGATGCCCGGAGATGAAGTAGGGGATGATATATTGTCTTTTACCTGATTTATCGCTTGCCAGGGCAAAGCGCTTTGAAAACTCATCAAACAAGGATATCTCGGGTTTTCCCATTGCATCAAGTACCCTCTTGGAAACATGTTCCGGAGCTACTTTCAGCTGTCCGCTGACATGATGAGCACATAGTTCCTGCATAAACAGCTCTTGGGTCTTCTTTGAAGCCGCAGAGAGAAGATAGTCATATCTGATACCGGAACGAACAAACACCTTCTTGATCCCAGGCAGCTTTCTGATTGTTTTAAGAATATCAAGATAGAAGTCATGCGTATCCTGCAGCGCGGGACAGGGTTTCGGGAAGAGACATTGACGTTCTGCACAAACCCCATAGGTCTTTTGCTTTTCACAGGAAGGACCTTGAAAATTTGCGGTAGGTCCGCCGATATCATGAATGTATCCCTTAAAATACTGATCCTGTATGAGTCCTTTCGCCTCTTTGATCATAGATTCTTTACTTCGAGCCTGTACAATACGTCCTTGATGAAAAGTGAGTGCGCAAAAAGAGCAGCCGCCGAAACATCCTCTTGAACTCGTAATACTAAAACTTACTTCCCGTAAGGCAGGTATCCCTCCGGATCTATTATACATCGGATGGGCTCTGCGAGTGAACGGAAGTTCATAGATAGTATCCATCTCATGAGTAGAAAGAGGCGGAGATGGCGGGTTCTGAATGATCATACAGTTGGGGTATTCCTCAACGAGGCGTTCAGGTTTAAGAGAGTTCTCATGAAGTAGCCTGAGATTGACTGAACGGGCATATGCCTGTTTCCCATAAGCGGTGCCGCTGTTAGAATGTTTATCCCTCTCTGAGACTGCTTCAAAAGACGGCAGAGTGATTTCTGGATATAGTTGAATATGGTCAGGAGGATAGGCTGTTTTTCGTTTGGTTTTGAAAACAGTACCGGGGATGTCAATGATCGTTTGAATAGGTTTTCCAGCACGAAGACGGTCACAGAGTGCGACGACGGGGTGTTCTCCCATACCATAGATCAATAGGTCGGCCTTGGAATCAAGGAGGATGGAACGTCTTACCCTGTCAGACCAGTAGTCATAATGAGATAGACGACGTAATGAAGCTTCTAATCCGCCAATAATGACAGGAACCCCTTTGTAAGACTGCCTTACCCTTGTCGTATAGGTTATAGTACTTCTGTCTGGGCGATACCCGCTTAAACCGCCGGGGCTGTAATTATCATTCTTTCTCGGTTTGTTTGCGGAGGTATAATGTGCGACCAGAGAATCAATATTTCCTGCAGTGATCATGAAAGCAAGATTCGGGCGTCCAAGTCGTCTGAAATCTTCAGGACCATCCCACTTTGGTTGGGCGATGATACCAACATGATATCCATGAGATTCCAGAATACGGCTTATGATCGCAGTACCAAATGATGGATGATCGACATAGGCATCTCCGGTGATGATGATGATATCACAGGTATCCCATCCGCGTTCACCCATCTCCTGTATTGTCGTAGGTAATAACTTTTTATTCAAATTCATACAAATATATCATAAATTATTGTCTTTATCATGTGAATAGTGGTAATATTCATATATACCATTTTACGATGTAAGATAATATCTTTTTTATTAACGTACAATCCAAACATGATTATGACGCTAGTATTTTAATGAGTATTGTGACAGGTGAGTCTGCTGAATAAGACACACTTTTATATAGAACAGGGTAACGGCTTTGAATGAAGAGAATATAGGTGGGATATACAACGAATTCGCACCATTTTGTGTTTATCATCAGCGATTCTTGTTTTTGTGATCCCTTTTGAGAAGTTGACAGAACAAAACTGTATGAGATAAAGGTCATGGGTGATGTCGTAAAGGAGATCGGTATGAGAGTCATGCACTATAATCCCATGGTATGGTAAAGAGAGCATACCTCCTTGATTTTCGATTGGTTTCTGAGCATCTGACGTGAATATATCCAGAGGCTATAGAGGGATATTCCCATCATGATATTTGACTTCGTTACAGGATATATGTATTTTGTAGCTTCGATGGTATAGAATTTTTGTTTCTAAGGAGTATTTATTGGTAAAGGATAATGTACCTTCAGTGCACTTTTATGATCAAGACTTTGTTGACCTTTATGATAGAACATGGTTGTGGATTCATGATAGATGGAATCATGGTACGAAAGAACACGATATGCCTGCCCATTATTTGTCATATGATGGACAAAAGACATTTCATCAGTATTATTCATGTCTTGATTCTTTTTTTCTCGCATATAGTAATCAAAATTATTCCCCCTTTCCCATGCTTGACTATTTCTATGATAAACAAGAACTGTCGGGAGCCATCAGAGGTGAATATTCTATAGAAGAAGGGATTCCTGTCTTCAGTGAAGGGAATCCGGAGGGTGTTCATCCCCCACTGTTCGCTTTAGTAGAGTATAATCTTTATCATAAGATTGGAAACAAGAAGAGGCTGAAAGAAGTTGTTCCAGTTCTTGAGAAGTATATGGCATGGCTTGAAATAACGTTCAAGCAAGCTAACGGTCTCTACTCTGTTCCTATGGAAGCGACATTAATGGACAATGTCCCGCGTGAACAGGTAGTCTATCCCGTTGATTTTAATGCTATGTTAGCAGTCAATGCCCTTTATATGTCAGCAATCGGAGATGTGCTGAATGATAAGGAGTTGAGTTTCCGTTATAAAAGGCAGTACTTTTCGTTCAAGACACGAATAAACGGTTTGATGTGGAATGCTGACGAAGGATTCTATTTCGATCTTGACGGGAACGAGAAGCAGGTACATATAAAGACGATTGGTACATACTGGACACTTTTAGCAGAGATTCCCAATGAGGATAAAGCAGACCGTCTGATCGGGCTCTTGAAGGATCCGGAATCGTTCGGGACCGAGAACCCCTTTCCGACTGTTGCCGTCAATGATAAAGCTTTTTCAGAAGACGGCAATGGCTATTGCGGGGCTGTTGTCCCGGTGTATACGTTTATGGTCATCAAGGGGCTTGAACGGTATAAAGAGTATGAATTTGCCCGAGAGTGTGCGATCAGGCATCTATATTTTATTCTTGACACTTTACATCCGGATGGGACTGATAAAGGGGATGTCTATGAGGCTTATCTTCCTCTTAGGGAAGGTCCCGCAACATCTCTTGAAAATGACGAATTCCCTAGAAAGAAGTTTCTTCCAATGATAGGATTGGTGACGATTGGTCTGATGATCGAGAATATCATAGGATTGATGATTAGTCTGCCGAGAAAGACAGTCAATTGGATCATGCCGACTCTTGAGGCAATGGGAATTGAGGATCTTTCATTGAAGAGGAATCTGATTACTATATTGAGCAATAAGAATACCAGAGGATGGGAGATACGACTGGAATCGGAGAAGCTTTACTATTTCACGATCGATATTCTCGATGAACAGAAAAAGAAAACATTACCGATACCTTCCGGGAAATGTTCGATGTTGATCGATAAACTTTAAGCCACTGGAGAGTCATAGATGGGTTGGTTAGGAAAAGTTATAGGAGGGACCTTTGGTTTTATGCTGGGAGGTCCTTTGGGTCTTATTGCCGGTGCGGCATTCGGACATCTGTTCGATGCATCGGAGCAGGAGACTTCACGCAATCAGCAATCTTTTTGGTATACGGGGAATGCCCAGAATCAGAGTAGGATAGGGCCGCAGGAACAGGCTCAGATGGTCTTCTTTGTTGCTGCATTCTCTATGCTGGCAAAGATCGCAACCGCTGACGGAGCGGTAACTGATGCAGAGCGAAGAAAAGTTCAGGAGTTCATTGATCAGGATCTGCATCTTCAAGGGCAGGAGAAAGAGGCTGCACTTCGTATTTTTGAGACAGCCCAACGGTCTGATGACACCTTCGAACAGTTTGCTACCCAATTCTATGATGTGTTCAAGAATAATGGGCAGATGCTCAATCTTATGACTGATATTCTCTATAGGGTATCATATGCAGATGGGGCACTTTCTCCTGCAGAAGATCGGTTAATCAGGAGAGCGGGGAAGTTGTTCCACTTCTCAGAAGATAGGCTTGAGACTGCTCGCCGACGATATGGCCCTCATGACGGGTCATCTCATTCGTATAGTGTATTAGGGATCACTCCATCAGCATCCAATGATGAGGTAAAGAAAGCTTATCGAAAGATGGTGAATGAGTATCATCCCGATAAGATTGCGTCAAAAGGTCTACCAAGTGAGTTTATTAAATTTGCTAATGAGAAATTTCGAGAGATAAGAACGGCCTACGAGGATATACGAAAAGCACGTGGGATTTAATATCTAATGCTGATCGTTCATAAGAATACGACCTTGAAGAGAACGTACAAGTGTGACTTTATCGGTGTATTCAAGATCCCCTCCTACAGGGAGACCTGAGGCAAGCCGTGAGACTGTTACCTCAAAGGGTCTTAAAAGCTGTGTTACATAGAGAGCAGTAGTATCCCCTTCTTCTGTGGGATTTGTCGCAAGGATGATCTCTTGAAATGATCCTTCTCTAACCCGTTTGAGCAGTTGCCCGATGGTAAGTTGATCGGGGCCGATCCCGTCAAGAGGTGAGATCGCTCCATGAAGCACATGATAGAGCCCTTGAAATCCGCCCGATGCCTCAATAGTGAAGACATCCTGAGGCTGTTCAACCACACACAAAAGCGAGTTATCTCTACCTTCATCGGAACATATCTCGCAGATCATGTCTTCAGTGAAGCTTCCGCAGATATCACAGAGGTGAATTTTGTCTTGTATCGTGCTGATCAATTCTCCAAGTGTCTGATTCTCTCCGTTTTCTCTCTGGATCATCTGGTATGCTATACGGGAAGCACTTTTGTTCCCGATACCAGGCAGGCGTGAAAGTCCTCGGATCAATTCATCTATCGATTTCATGATGTATCCTATGTCTCATATCGCTTTAAAGTCCCGGGAAACCGGCTCCTCCTGTGAGAGAGGAGGCCTGTTGTGCCATCTTCTCTTTCAAGGAAGCGGCAGCTGAGTTAAATGCCGCAAGTACAAGATCTTCTAACATAGGTATATCTTCAGGATCAACGACTTCCGGTGAGATCTTTACCGACAAGATTTCCATCTTCCCATTCATATCAACTATGACCATTCCCCCGCCGGAAGACCCATGCACGATGATGTCCTTGAGTTGTTCCTGCATCCCGGACATCTGGGCTTGAAGGTCCTTCAGATTCTTAAATAGGTCCATTGGATCCATAGATCAATCTCCTTTATGTGGTTCTGTATAGACTTCTCCGCGAAAGACATTCTTCACTAATTCCACAGCATCGTTCTTCGGTCTCCCCTCGACTGCATTCATTGTCTTGTGATTCTGTTTTGATTGGAATTCCAGGATTATGTCGGAATTAAGGATCGTACGGAGTTCTTTTCTTAGTTGGGTCAAATGCTCCTTTGCACGTTCAGCAGCGAAATTTGATGCAAAGATAAAAGTGATTGTTCGTCCGTTCACATTCCATGAAGAAATCTGCTGTAAAGTCGAAGCTAGTGACGGTGATTTCTGTTTAAGTCTTGCTTGAAGAATCTCAATATGCTTTGCACTGATAGATACAGCTTTTTCTGTGTCAAGGCTCTTTGCGACTGTCGGTTTGTCAAAAGTCATCCCTGCAGAAGGATCCCGACTGGTGGGTTTCTGATGTCTTATCAGATTCTGAGGGACTGCGGATGCAGGAGTATGTAGTATATCTTCTTTGAGTTCTTTGATTTGTTTGATAAGCAGTGTCGGTGACACTGCCTGCTGAATAGATGCCAGCCTGCTGACGGCGAGTTCTAGTTCGAATCGTCGATTAAGAGAGAATCGAATATTGCGGTAAAGATCAAGAAGAAGGTCAAGTACAGCCTCGATCTGTTCAGATGAGAGACTCTCTATAACACAGCGTGAGAATTGTTCCGCCTTTGCTTCCAGAATAGACTCTTTTGTGATCTTCTCTTTGATCAAAAGAATCGTCCTGAAATATTCGGTCAAGTCTATGATACATTTCTCTATCGATATTCCCTGTGCAAGAACCGTATGAAGCAATTCTATTGCTTTTTTGCGTTCACCTGTGACCAAATGTTCTGCCAGACTATTGATTACATCAACTCCTACCAGCCCCATCTTGTCACGAATGACAGCCATACGAATATTCCCGTCAGAGATGGATACAATCTGATCATACAGTGTGTATGCATCTCGCAATGATCCAGTAGCCTCTTTGGCGATCCAGAAGAGGGCCTCATCTTCATAGGTTATTTCTGATTCTTGAGAAGCTTTCCGCAGCTGCTCTTTGATGATCTCCAATGATATCAGTTGGAAATGAAACTGCTGACAGCGTGAACGTATAGTTGCAGGGACTTTATGAACCTCTGTTGTGGCAAAGATAAATATAACATAGGGAGGGGGCTCTTCGATGGTCTTTAGCAATGCATTGAATGCACTGTTTGAGAGCATGTGAACCTCATCTATGATATATATCTTGTATTTACTGCTGTTCGGAGCAAAGAGAACTTCGTCCTTTATTGCTCTGACATCATTCACTGATGTGTTACTTGCTCCATCGATCTCGATCACATCAAGGGAATTGCCGGATTTTATCTCAAGACAATTCGAACATTCCCCGCACGGATCAATGGTGATTCCTTTCTCACAGTTCAGTGATTTAGCAAGAATACGTGCTGCAGACGTTTTCCCCACACCTCTTGGCCCGGAGAATAAATAGGCAGGAGCAATTCGTCCCTGCTGAAGAGAACTCATCAATGTTGATACCACGAAATCCTGACCGGTAAGTTCGGAGAATCTTTGTGGACGTCGTCGCGATGCGGTGATTTCAAAAGCCATGGGATATCTCCTTACGAGGAATTATACACCATAAGCAGTATACAAAAAACCCCCTCAGCTCAAGTCAAGCAAGCTATGTCTCATCGATCGATCACTAACCGCTGCTACCTTCCGGTCCTGACGGAGTTGGGTGAAGATCAATAGCACAGTCCCTGACTGTCATCACTGAAGGGGAACGGAGAGAGAGGGATTCGAACCCTCGGTACCCTTATGGAGTACATACGCTTTCCAAGCGTACACCTTCGGCCTCTCGGTCATCTCTCCACACAATCTATCTTTCGGAGAGAGAGGGGTTCGAACCCTCGGTGCCGCAGAACGGCACAACGGATTTCGAATCCGCCCGATTCAGCCACTCTCGCATCTCTCCAATATTCGATATTATACTATCCTACTGGTTTTATGTACCCAAGAGGATTCGAACCTCCGACCTTTAGATCCGCAATCTAATGCTCTATCCAACTGAGCTATGAGTACAAAAAGAATCGGAGAGGGGGGGATTCGAACCCCCGGTACCGTCACCAGTACAACTCCTTAGCAGGGAGCCCGATTCAGCCGCTCTCGCACCTCTCCAAAAATTTTTTATCATACAGAAACCGGAGAAGGGGGGATTCGAACCCCCGGAATCTTGCGATTCAACGGTTTTCAAGACCGCCTCCTTCAACCACTCGGACACCTCTCCAAATCGGTTTTTAACTATAGTAATGATGTGGATAAT
>CAYYPJ010000118.1:0-7896 GCA_964473495.1 uncultured Spirochaetales bacterium | reverse complement strand
CACTAATCCCTTCGGATCAGTCTCCGGGTCAGTAAAATACCGCGTGTAGTACTCTGTGGTGTCAAAACCTGCATCAGTATCAAACAGGATGAATCTCCATTTCCCATCTTCGGTATGAGGACGCCACATTTTCACATTACTCCACGGCCAATCGGTATTATTGATAAATGTCTGAAAGATCACATAGTCGATGAGATTATCTATATCTATCATATCCGTATACAATGCATAGGATGCATCGTATTTTGCATCTACCGTTCTAATAAGAGTGAACAATCGATTCACAGCATCCAAAGTCCCTTCATTCACGCTGAGGGTGCTATGGTATGAGCCTTCTATGATATCGACAGCATTTGGATCTACACCAGTATGGTCTTCGAGAAAATACTCATTTAGCTTCTCACGAATATTCAAGATGCCCCAGTATTGTCCATTCAAAAAGACGACAGAGGGCTGCATATCCTGCTTCTCCAAATCATAATCATCAGCAATCCCCGTCATAAGCCCATCGCGAAGCATAGTCCGCTCAAAATCCCCGCCTGAGTTCCTTAAGATGATTGAGTAGAAATCATCAATATTCCCCGCAGATCGGTCAAAGAAACAGTTTGGTATCCGCTGTGTTGAAGCAGGTCTCTTTGCATAGATCGCAAACGATTTGCTGAGAAAAGATCTTGAAGAACTTCCATATATGCGAAATAAATAAGTATCAGAGAATGAAGTTTCCTGTGCTGAAGCATCTTCAAAGAATTCCGTATAGACTAACCTGGTATCTTTTTTTGTAAAATTAGGTGTCTGGATATCATCACCAATGGAGTAGATCCCTATTTTAGGATCCCAGAGGTCTGCAGGATCAGTGACAAGCGAAAAGACCGGCAGATCCGTCTCTTCCTTTATGAGATAAGTACGTATCACCTGTCTGCTGCAGGAACCGGAAGGAGTGTATACCCGTGCTTTTACTACTGACGTAGAAAGAAGTTCAATTGGTCCCTCATATCGTATACCGTCATGCTGAGTAGGATACTTCCATGCTTTACTCGTATCAGAATCATCTTTCAGAGGACCATGACCATCATTGATCGTGTACCGGATCTCATACCCTTCGGGAAGGTTTTCTGTATCAAACTGCAGTAACACCTCACTATAAGCTCCGGATTCCGCGAGAAACTCAGGTTCCGGTACTATCACGGTATTAACTAACCCCGGAGTAGGTGAAGAACTCTGATATATCACTTCGGGAAGCTCTTGGTCACGAACAAGTGAAATATCTCTCAGTGGGGGTCCGCTCCATGCAGTATCATCTATATATGCAATGGTAAAATGATCAGACACTTGTCCTTTCTCGTCCAAGAGTTCAATGGCGGCCGTAGTTCTCGGCAGTTCAGTGGTAAAGAGGATTGCAGGAACAGGCAGCCTTGCTGCCTGGGGAGAAAAGACCAATAGTCGAATAGCTCCCGGACCTAACAATAATTCAGGGAAGGGGGCAAAACGTGTTTCAGAACCATCCTGATCAATCACAATGATCCGCCAGCCTTGTATCTGCTGATCGGTAGATGAGGTATTCTGTATCTCTATCCAGTGAGGGAACGAACCATCAAGAGCTTGAAGCTCGGTTGTATTCCATAAAGAGACCTCAGTGATGGTAACTGTGTGCTCAGGTGCTGAGATTTCTTCATCAAAATGGAGATCCCTCTCTTCTATCAATGCTTGATATGCTGCTCCCGATTGTGTCGTACAACTAACTCCTGCGATAGCAAAAGCTATGCAGAGGATAAGAGTTATCGCGTAAGCAACCTTTTGTTCTCTCACCATATCAATTCCTGTTTGCTCGACCTGGAGTCAGTCTCAGTTGGATATCCCAATTATCACTGCCGTCAGGAAACCTGCCGAGACTAGCCACATGATCTAACCACTGTATTCTATCAACAACAGCACCTCGATACCGTAAAAATACAGAGTCCTTACCCCCCAGACCAAAACGATTACCAGAAGTCGCTGCGTAACTGTTTTTTCCAGCTGAGAGGGGCAATCGTATAAAATCAGGATATATCGTGATAAATCCATGTGAAGCTATCGTGATTCCTCCAGGTATAGTGAATTTATCTTTTCGTCCAATATCATGAAGCGTCCAAAGCCCATCTTCAAACGTATAGGGAGTATCAGCTTCATTGTAGAGTTCTATATAGTCAAGTCCTTTAGAACAGACTTCATTGATCACAATCGGTAAAGAACCTGTATACATGGTATCTTTTACATTCACAGTACCAGGAGTCGGTACTAATTGGTCAGTGAATCGTGCAGAATCTTCAGGGTCTCTTCCCAGCGTGTTGATACTCGTCTTCCATGCTATGGCATCAACTATATGTCTATCATACAGAAGTGTCACACTATCAACGGATCCGAGGGCAAAAGACTTAACGGCTAATGCATCCTTGGGAATACCTTTGGGGACTCTAGCATCCAATACCTGAACTTTGTAGGGAGCAATAAGTAAATACCCGTATTCAGAGATTGTCGTACCTCTAGGTATCACAACCGGAAGATCACCATCAGCAATACCTTCTTTATCATCTATCAGTGACCATAAGTCGTTATCAAAGATTATCATAGAGGAAGTCACATTATGCAGTTCAATAAAATCAAAGATCCCGGCAGATGCAACCTCATTGATCACTATCATTTCAGGATAAGCAACTACACTCTCCTTAGCGAAGAGAGCCCATGACAACATAACACTTAGAAGAATCACAAGCCACTTTCTCATATAGTACCTATTTTTTATTTATTATCTATATTATATATGCCAGCTTTTACCTATTCATTTCACACACTTTTTCACTATTCCTGTAAAATACAGGATCTTTTTCGATAATGAAGCGACAGACTACAAGTAGTTAAAATCCATCATCCAGAAAACAAAGAACAGAAATGGAGCAGTCAAACAGGACTACTCCATTTCTGTTAAAATATTGTGACAAAGGTTACTGTATAACACCTCGGACTGTCGATATACCTTTTTCTTCAAAAGCCTTTGCTACCTTATCCTGAAGAACTTTCCCGGGAGTCAGTGCCACCATATAACCGCCGCGGCCGCCGCCGGTGACTTTAGCCCCATATGCACCAAGCGATCGTGCAAGATCACACAATTCAACAAGTCTTGGATGCGACAACCCCATCTCACAAAGAAGGGAATGGTTCTCGGTCATAATGGATCCAACAGTATGCAGGTCGTTTCTCTCCAGTGCTTCTTTCAATAGACCGACTTGTGAGCGAACAGTCTCAAGTCTTTGATGAAAAAGATCCGGATTCTCATCCCTCTGCTGTTCAAGGAACCCCTTCAGCTTTGAAGTATCAGCGGTGACACCGCTATTCCCCATGACGACTTCTATAGGTTGTGCCAATCGAAGAGTCTCAAAGGATTTCTTCCCATCGTGCAACTCGTACAATATCGTACCGCCAAAAGTGGAAACGGTATTATCCAGTCCACTGGGGAGACCATGATACCCGAACTCTCCCCTCCATGCATAATAGTTAACTGCGGCATCATCATATCCAAGATCAAAGAGACTATTACATGCTCGAACGAATGAGACACAATGAGCAGCACTCGCGCCCACGCCACTGCCTGCCAACAGATCTCCATACAGTTCAACATGCAGAGAACGATTTGACAATCCCATCTCATCTATCATAATGGTCATTGCTTTCTTTTGATCTTCAAGTTTAGCAACTTTATACCCCGGAACTTCTATACGCCTATCATCAAGTGTCCAGCCCGCAGTTCCGTCAGGAGCAACTATCACTTTAGAGTAAGTTTCATAGGGCAGTGCCGCAAGTATGGCAGGTACCCCTTGAATGACAAATTGATCCCCTATAAGTATCACTTTCCCAAAAGCTTTTCCTGTTGCTTCTCTTCTATTCATATATCTTATACCTCACAGCTCTATTTATCGCTTTGAAGGGCAAAACCCCTCATAAAACTCTCTTGCAATACAAAGAATACCAGTAATGGAGGAATCATGGTTATGATTACACCGGCCATGATCACACCCCAGTTGTTTGATGACTCTGCATTCATCAGCATCTTGATACCAATCTGTACAACTCTCATATTATCAGTATTCGTAGCCATGAGAGGCCATAAGTATTGATTCCAAATATAGATAAACTCAATGACAGTCAATGCTCCTATCGTACTCTTTGTCAAAGGCAGCAGTATCTTGAAGAAATACTGCATAGGTCGACATCCATCCATCTTTGATGCATCTACCAACTCAGATGGTATAGTCTTGAATCGCTGAATAAAAAGGAAGGTTCCTGTCGCACTTGCCCAGAAAGGTATAATGAGTCCAGCATAGGTATTGATCCAGCCAAACTTACGAACTACATCAAACAGGGCAACGATCCTGACCGGGACAGGGAGGAGAAGCGTGATGATGATAAGAAAGAACAGTATCTTCTTTCCCTTGAATTCAAAATGGGTGAAGGCAAATGCAGCTAACAGACTCATCAGGATCTTTCCCAACGTTACCATTAACGCAATAAATGCGGAATTGAACATCATATGTCCCAGATCGATCCTATTCCATGCAGTGGTATAATTATGTACCCAGTTCGAAGAGAATGTTAACTTCGGAGGGAATGCCAATACCTCAGTCTCACTCTGAGAACTGATGATAAAAGCCAGGATGACCGGCATACAGACAATAATTACTGATAAGAAGAGTAACAGATGTAGAACAACTCTTTTTCGTCCTGATTGTATCATGCAGGGTCTCCTATTGATAATAGACTTTCTTTTCAGTCGTCTGGAATTGTATCACTGTTATAACTACAACGAGCGTAAACAGAACCAAACTCTCAGCAGCTGCATATCCGATACGAGAGTTAACAAAGAAGTCACGATATAATTGATAGATCAGCAAATTAGTCGAACCTGCTGGTCCTCCTTCAGTTAAGACGTCAATCAGTCCAAATGAACTAAAATAAGCATATGTTATATTCATCACTAACAAAAAGAAAGTCGTAGGGGATAGAAATGAAAAAGTGATGGAAAAAAATCTACGTATAGGACCGGCGCCATCCAATTGTGCGGCTTCTAATGCACTATTTGGTACATTCCGCAATGCAGTCAAATAGAATATTATATTGTATCCAAGATTCTTCCATGTGGCTGCTAGAATCAAAACAAATAGTGCAGTAGATCCGTTTGTCATCCATGTCCTTATACCGGTAAAATATCCTATTATTCCATTAGCCGGATTAAAGAGAAAGTTGAACAGCGCACCGGCAATAGCCGGTGAAAGTGCATAAGGCCAAATAAGCAGTGAGCGGTAGATCTTTGATCCCTTCACGTTTTGATTAAGTAACAACGCAAGCAGCAGAGACACTATCAGGCCTAATAAGACAACTGCGACACTAAAAAGTCCAGAGGTCCAAAAACTCCGTAGATAGGCGGGATTAGTGAAGATCTTCTTGAGATTATAGAATCCTGCAAACTTCTCGGCACCCGAGTAGGGATTGATCTTAAAGAACGATAACCTAAACGTTTCTAATGCCGGATAGAACAGAAAGACCACAAGGACAAGAAATGTCGGCAACAATAAGATATAGGGTAGGAATTTAGAAGAAAACCCTGCCTGTTTCATAACACAACTCCAACAAAGGACCCTATGATGTTATCACCACAGGGTCCTCCTTAACCTAAAGATTAAAGATTAATAACTTCATTCCATTCTTTAATAAGGTCATTAACCTGATCAGCCGCTTCATCTAAAGCCTGAGCAACAGGTTTTCCTGCATAACACTCCTGAATCTTTGACTGAATGATTGCTCGTGTCTCCGGGAATGTTCCCAATAGAGCACCAGCAGTATTCAATGTCTCAGGACTTGCCAACAGCTGATCAAATGCAGTACGATAATTAGGATTGTCTACAAACCATCCCTCAGCCTCCAGCTTTTTCATAGCAGTCTTTCGTACGGGAAAGTATCCTGTACCTTTGTGCCATGCTATCTGAGACTTATCCTGAGATATGAAGGTCACAAGTTTCAATGCAGCAAGTTCCTCTTCAGGAGTATGCCCATTAGTTATCCATAAAGAACCTCCGCCGATCGCAACACCGCCGGTAGCTCCTTCAGGTCGCGGTATAAAACCAGTACCCATTGCCCATCCTTTGTCAGCTAAGGATTTTGTCAAAAGGTTCACATCAGAAGAAGAGGACATGATTATTGCAGCTTCGCCGGAACCAAAGGCAGCTCGATGGTTCGACCAGCCGGGTCCCACATCCATGAACAAGCCGTCTTTGTACATATCAATCCACCAATCAAGAACCTTATTCCCGGCCTTGCCATTAAAAACGACAGCAGTAGGAAGTTCAGCTCCTCGACCGTTAGAGTTGTTAGCAAAGGGAGCATCCTGCAGGCAAATCATCTGTTCAAAATACCAGCTATGCAGGTTCCATGTGACAGGAGTATCAATACCGGATTTCTTCAGTGCGATAGCAGCTTTCCTGATATCTTCATAGGTTTTCGGCGGATTCTCAGGATCCAAACCTGCTTCCTTGAATAGTGTCTTATTGTAGAATATCAGCGGGGTAGAAGAATTGAACGGCATTGAATAATGCTGTCCCTGATATTTGTAGTAACTTTGTACAGGTACAAAGAAGTCATCCCAGGGGATAGTCCTGTCATACTTATTTGCCAGTTCGTCCAGAGGCGTAATCATTCCGCTATTGATCAGACCCAGAGTACCAATCTCATATGAATGAAACACATCAGGCGCATTTCCTGCTTTTTTTGCAGAGATCACTTTATTGAGGGTATCATTGTATGAACCAGTATACTGAACATCCACAGTGATGTTCGGGTTCTCTTTCATGAAATCATCTACAATACTCTGAATAAGATCAATTCTCGTACCCGACATAGCATGCCAAAAACTAATCGCTACCGGTGCGTTCTCATCTACAGCAGCCTCCTGTTGACCTGCGGAAAATACAGCAGGGACACTAAGAGCTAAAACTAGTAAGACAACCAACCATTTTCTCATATACACACTCCTTTTTATATCTTTAACGTCTTAAGACGTATATACCCATATATGATGGATAGGATTATTATCCTCTCCCATTACCTCTTCAGGTTATTGTTGATCCTGTCTGGGAAATTACTTATGATACCATCGACTCCTATATCGTTAAGATATGCTATTTCATCAGAATCATCAGCCGTATACACATAGACACTCTTCCGTGCAGTATGTACTTCATCTACCAGTTTCTGGTCAATGAATTCTATGCTGGATACTAATACAGAGACATCTAATCGATCCAAATAAGCTGCAGTATCGAGCAATACTGCCTTGATCAAAACTCCAACCTGTACTTGCGGCAGCAGCTTATGAAATGAAACAACTTCAGGATGGATAAATGATGTGATGAGGAAATCAGCAGGATCCCATTCATGAGTCTCGATAGCTCTTCGCAGAAGAGCGGCTGCAGCTATACCGGAACCACTACTTTTTAGTTCAAGATTCAGAGAGACACGTCCCTTTGCCAGCTTCAGCAAATCATCAAGTGATAAGATCTGCTCACCCTTCCCGAAATCATATCTCTTCAACTCGGTAAGTGTCATATCGCGAATAAAACCGGTACCATTGGAAGTGGGGTCGATTTTTGCATTATGACATAATACCAGCTCTCCACTTCTGCATATATGAAGATCAGTCTCTATAACATCACACTCTAGTTCTATTGCCTTTTCAAATGATAATCTCGTATTCTGTGGTTCCCAACCAGCTGCTCCACGGTGTCCAATACGTAACATGATTCCATCCTTTAAGAAATCCAAATAATCGTACCTTAAATATATGCCTACAACAAGATATAATAACTATTCCAC
>CAYYPJ010000117.1:0-7961 GCA_964473495.1 uncultured Spirochaetales bacterium | reverse complement strand
CTCAAGGTGCGTGCGTACTCATTTTTTCAAGCTATGTGTTCGTGTGAAGCTTACACATCTTTTCTCTTTTTTTGTTAGGATAATGTGGGACTTAACAGAAGGTCAAGTCTGTATAACGAAAGTATCAATCAACTGAACCAGAACGTCTGTAAATAGAAGGATAATTGATCATGGCGACACCTCCTTTGAGGCATCATCCTTTTAGGTACTGTTACCATTTTGTCACCAGCACATAAAAAAGGCCCATAGACTTTTTACTATGTGCCTCATTAATATTCACTCAATATAGAGTTATTTGCTCCCCCGGACAGACTTGAACTGCCGACCTAGTGATTAACAGTCACCCGCTCTACCAGCTGAGCTACAGGGGAAAGATGTCCTATCGGACGTGTGATAATCTACACAATAGACGGATATATGTCAATACATTCCTAAAAAAAAGACAGGAAAAACGGCGGCCTGTATTATGTGACAGCCGTTTAGTTGTGTCGCTGTTGTTTTCTAGTCGGGGAAGTGTTTGTGATAGACATCCCATGTGGATTGTATGATCGATTCCAATGAACTGTATGAAGGATACCATCCTAGTATCTGATTAGCTAATCGAGAACTTGCTACAAGCTTTGCAGGATCTCCCTGACGTCTAGCGGTGAACTCTGCAGGGATCTCTTTCCCTGACATCTTCCGTGATGCTTCAAGAATCTCAAGGACGCTTAAGCCATTGTCGCTGCCGAGGTTGACCGTAAGACTCTTGTTGTTCTGTACAAGATAGTCAACTGCACGTACATGTGCATCGGCAAGATCGGTTACATGAACATAATCTCTTACTCCTGTACCGTCTTTTGTCTTGTAGTCATTTCCGAAGATCTTCAAGCTGTCACGTTTTCCAATAGCTGTCTCCATGACCACAGGTATCAGATTTGCAGGGTTTCTTTCAAGACCGGTCATCTTCCCGTGAGGATCATAGCCTGCTGCATTGAAATAGCGTAGTGCAGCGTAGTGAAGCCCCTTGAGTTTGTCATACCATTGAAGGTGTCTTTCAATGGCAAGTTTTGTATAGCCATAGTAGTTCTCAGGGTTTGTCGGGTGCTTCTCATCAATCGGAAGATAGGTAGGTTCTCCATACACCGCAGCTGATGAAGAGAGGACAAAACGTGTTACTCCCGCTGCAGCGCACTCAATAATAAGATTCAAAGATCCTGAGATGTTGTTCAACGAGTACTTTTCCGGTTTAATCATAGACTCCCCGGCGCCTTTGAATGCTGCAAGGTGTATCACGGCATCCCAGCCCTCTGAGAGGGCATTTCTCAGCTGTGCACGGTCAAGGATATTACCCTCATAGACAATAGAACCATCCACTATGTTCTCTCTCGAGCCTGTGGAGAAATTGTCGTAGATACCCACGGTATCGCCGCGTTCTTTGAATGCAAGAGCCACGTGAGTACCGATATACCCGGCACCGCCAAATAATAATACTTTCATTCAGGAAACTCCTCGTTTATTATTCTATGTGTCCATGAATCAATTGAATCTCTCGATGATCCCCTTCAATTTATTGAACTTCTCATCGAGAAGCGATTGTGTCTTTGCTTCGACTACAAGCCTCAGATATGGCTCGGTGTTTGATGGACGGACATTGAACCACCAGTCCTTGAACTCAATTCGGTAGCCGTCAAAATCGAGGACCTTGATTGGTGTATGGTTCTTTGTGTATTCATCTTTAAGTGCTTCCATCGCTTTACTCTTCTGTGAAATACGAAAGTTGGTCTCTCCGGAATTCGCATAGCAGATGATCTCATCAATAAGACTAGAGACCGTCTTACCGTCACGCTTCAGCGATGCAGCAACTTTAAGAACACCTAGACAGGCAAGTATTCCTGAATCACAGTTGTAGAAGTCTTTGAAGTAGTAGTGCCCTGCAAGTTCACCACCGAAGACTGCAGAGAGTTCTCGCATCTTTGCTTTAGCATATGCATGGCCGACCTTCCATGTGTAGACCTGAGCACCAAGACGCTCCAAGTATTCAGTCGTAGAACGTGATGTTCGAATATCTTGAAGAATGTATTCCTTCTCACCTTTCAGGAAAGTCGAACCAATTACGGCAGTAATGATATCTGGCGGAATAAAACGCCCATTCTCATCAACAAACATGACTCGGTCCGCATCACCGTCAAAGATAATACCCAGGTCACTCTTATTGGCTTTCACTGCATCTTTAAGATCTTGAACATTCTTTTCTATAAGAGGATTAGGTTCATGATTAGGGAATGTCCCGTCCAAGACATCAAAAAGATAATGAGGCTGGTCTCCGAGGATGTCCTTGATCAACAGGTTCACCATCCCATTTGAGTTATCGATAGATAGATCAAGACCGCTCACATCGGGGGTGAATGGTTTGAAGAAGTCAAGATAGAGCTGTTTGATATCGATCTCTTTCACGATACCTTTCTTCTCTGTCACAGTGATTGTGTCCTCATTGACCATCCGTTCCAGCTCTTTAAGACCAGAATCTGCTCCAACAGGAAGGGCGAGTGCCTTTGATATCTTCAATCCATTATACTCTTTTGGATTGTGACTGGCGGTGATCTGAACCGATGCGTCATACCCAAGTCTAGCAGTTGCGAAATAGACCATAGGTGTCGTAGCCAGGCCGATCGAATCGACATTCGCTCCAGCATCGTTGATCCCTTTGCAGAGGTAACTGAAGACCTCTTCTGATGAAATACGTACATCCCGGCCGACAAGAACTGTCTTAGCTCCAAGAAGCTTAGGGATGAAATACCCGACTCTGTAGACATCATCCTTATTGAAGTCTTTGTTATAGACACCTCTGATGTCATATGCCTTAAATGCATTCATGTGTATCCTCCACAAATTTTATGAATTCTTTATTGTTCAGTAGTTCTATATACCAGTAGGGAGTCTCCTTGAATGAGAGTTCAAGTACCGTTTGAGCGACAAGCTTCTCGATCCTGGACACATCAGGGAGCTTATCAGCATCAGCCTTACCGTCGACAATACGCTTTGCGTAGCTAGTACGCACAAACCTGACACTCTTGATATCATCAACTAATCGATAGATCTTGAACTTCTCATAGGCTTTTTTCTTTTTTCGTCCAAATAGATCCAGAAGGCCCGGCTGCTTCTCAAAATCCTCAAAGATCAATTTCTCATTGACAACATACATCAATCCTCCCAGATCCAGTGATGTACCATCACTGAATCCCAGGAGATGACAATAAGTTCTAAAGAGTATCTTCCCACCGTTCTCTTCTTCCATTTCCTGTAAAAGAGTCTCTGTCTCTTGGCCCATCTATGTCTCCTTCTATTTTCATTGATAATCATATATACTTCAACGCAAAAAGGCAAATAGTATATGGATTACGACTTAAAAGACTTTAAAAAAATCATGAAACTTTCCTATCAGCATACGCGAAAAGAGTTCCAAAGGCTTCAAACGAACTGTATGCGCGTCTATGACAGGAATCTTCCAGCGTATCCCGTGACTGTCGATGTTTACGGGGCTTATGTGAAGATCCAGAACTTTGGTGATGCAGAACTTGAGACTGATGTTGTCTGTGATGCGGCAAGTCGTATGCTCTATGTACCGATAGATCATGTATACTATCAGGATAGGAAGAAACGCATAGGGATAGAACAGCATGTTCTTCAGAATAAAAGCGGTGAAAGCAGTATAGGGACTCTTGAAGTAGAAGAATCCGGGCTGAGATTTCTTGTGGATCTGCAGAATAGGATAGATACCGGACTCTTCTTAGACCATATGCCCACAAGAGTTCTTGTTCGTGAGCATGCATTTGGTGCACGTGTCCTGAATCTCTTTGCCTATACAGGGACATTCTCTGTCTATGCTGCTGCAGGAGGAGCTGAAAAGGTGATCTCAGTAGACCTCTCAAACACGTACCTCTCTTGGGCAGAGAGACACCTTGCCATCAACGGATACTTTGGTGATATGTTCCGATGTGTACGATCTGATGTGAAAGCATACCTCGCAGCAGGTGCAGTAGAAGACGGTCCTTTCGATATCATCATATTGGATCCGCCGGCATTCTCTAACAGCCACAATATGGAAGGGAACTTCAAGGTCCAGCGTGACTACCTCTGGTATATCAAGCAGTCTATGAAGCATCTTGCACAAGAGGGTATGCTTATATTCTCTACGAACTTATCAGGTTTCCAGTTTGATTCAGGCAGACTGCCGCACACATCATGTACAAATATCAGCGAACAGACAATCCCGCCGGGTTTCTCAAAGAAGCGAAGAGCTCATACTTGTTGGCTCATCCGGCATAATCAGTCCAGCTGAAGCCATGATAGAACGTTCTTCGAAGAGACTTGATCGATCTGTTCATCGGTGAACGGTGAGGCCTCGAAGAGCTGATAGAAATTTGAATAAGAATTGACTTTTGAGAGATTCACGAAGAAATCAGTCCCGAACAGCGAACGACTCATGATCTTGTCTTTATCTGAACCAGAGTAATTGTTTATCGTATCATTGAGTTGCTTGTAGAAGCCCGGGTTAGATCCGCTGAATGAGAAATCTGCATATACATGGTCATATTCAAGCATGAGTGCGAGGATCTCATAATACCATGTGTTGATGATCTGGGGAATGAGTTTTGATGGCATCCCTAGATTGCTTGCATGGGCAGCCATATTTGCGGCTGGATGGTACTGCTTCCCGAAATGGGCAAAATCAATGATAAGATCAGGATAGGAGGAGAGTACCTGCTTCCACCGTTTCGGGGAACTGTAAGCCCATGCCTTCTTTGTGGAGATTGTACGAAATCCCTGATCATCACAATGCGTTGTGATAGGAATACGATGCTCTACACAGAAGTTGTAAAGATAGTGTACCTTCTTCATCTCTTCAATATCATCCTCCGGCCAGGGGTCGAACCCTAGAGGAGGATAGAGCTTGATTCCGTAACAGAACTGTTTAGTATGTGACAATTCCTGTTCCCGCTGCTTCCTGGTATCAAGATCGCTGATGATATACTTCGATAGAAGATCCTTGATGAATGATATATCATGTGCAGCAGTATTGATCCCGAGAAACGGGAAGAATCTGAACAACCCTTCCGGGCGTAATCGTTTATAATGGCGGATACCTTCTAGCGTATCCTCGATATAATTAATCAGGCGATCAGCACCATAGGTATGGCTGTATACTCCATGATCTATCTGTTCAGTTTGCGTGAAGTCCATGATCAAGGGGCATAGACCTATCTGCTCATAGGTATGTGATCGCATATGGAATACCCCGTCTGAGATGAATGGGGCATGTCTCTTTGTGGTTTTCTTTGGAAGAAGAGTCCATAGCGCTAAAAGATCAAATTCAGTAGAGAGATCCTGTTCCATAAGGATGAATATCTCTCCGATCGATCGCTCGATGACTGAAAGCAGATTCTGTAGACGTGCGACGAAAACCGTTGACCCCTTATAGTTCAGGAGATACCCCGGGGAGAACATCCCGCTGACAACCTCATCAGGGAAGTTGCTTTCTAACTCATGCAGAAAAGCGATGAAGTTCGGATGGTTTATAGACATAGCATGAAAGTGTGCATCAAAAAAGATAGAATGTTCTTTTTCCATAGTATTCTCCGATTCTTTTTCTACATATCAGATCCCCATCTTCTTTTTCAGCTTTGCCCAGGAATCTCTCAGTGGGATAGTTCGATTGAAGACTAAATGATCGGGTGTCGAGTCAACAGAATCCACACAGAAATAACCAGTTCGCAGAAACTGCAGATGGGTGTCTGGTTTTGCCTCTGCTAAAGAAGGTTCGACGAAACATCCTCTGAGCTCCTCAATGGATTCTGCGTTGATATCGTCAAGGAAGTTCCCGGTCTTCTGCCCTGGACATTCAGCGGTGAAGAGTTTGTCAAAGAGACGTACTACTGCCGGTAGTGCATGTGCGGCACTGACCCATTGGCTAGTCCCTCTGACCTTCCTCCCATCATCAGTCCACCCTCCGCGAGAAGCAGGATCATAGGTGCAGTGTAATTCCCTGATTGACCCATCTTCATGCTTGATCACCTCATCACAGGTAATATAATAGGCATGCTTGAGCCTGATCTCTTTACCTGGTGAAAGCCTGAAGTATTTCTTTGGAGGGTTCTCCATGAAGTCACCTCGTTCAATATAGAGCTCACGAGAGAATGGTATCTCACGTTTCCCTGCTTTCGGATCTTCAGGGTTGTTGTCTGCCTCAAGATACTCGGTAGAAGCTTCAGGATAGTTGGTGATCACGACTTTCAAGGGGTTCAACACTGCCATGACGCGTGTTGCCCGAGTGTTGAGATCCTCTCTCAAACAGTGCTCGAGGAGGGCGAAGTCAACGACGCTATTGTTTTTAGAGACACCGATTCGCTTTGCGAAGTCTCTGATCGATTCAGGAGAGTATCCTCTTCTGCGAAGACCAGAGATGGTAGGCATTCGAGGATCATCCCATCCTGAGACATACCCTTCCTGTACAAGCTGTAGTAAAAGACGTTTACTCATGACGGTGAAGTTCAAGTTGAGTCGTGCGAACTCATATTGATGAGGGGCATCCGGTAGACCGGATTCTGCGACGACCCAATCATACAGAGGTCTATGATCCTCAAATTCCAGCGTGCAGATAGAGTGCGTTATATGTTCCAAGGCATCAGAGAGCGGATGAGTGAAATCATACATGGGGTAGATACTCCATATATTGCCTGTTTTGTGATGTGTAGTATGCTTGATCCGGTATAGGGCAGGATCTCTCATATTCAGGTTAGGAGAAGCCATATCGATCTTAGCACGAAGGACTAAAGATCCTTCCTCATGTTCTCCCTCTCGCATCTCTTTGAAGAGACGAAGATTCTCTTCGATCGATCTATCCCGATAAGGACTGTTCTTCCCGGGTTCAGTCAATGTTCCACGGTATATCCGAACATCCTCGGCAGAGAGGTTATCGACATAGGCTTTCCCTGATTTAATGAGTTTTACTGCAATCGTATAGAGCGTATCAAAATAATCAGAGGCAAAACGCTCATGACCTTCCCATGAGAACCCAAGCCATTTGATATCTTCTTTGATCGCTTCTATATATGCAGCTTCTTCTTTTGCAGGATTCGTATCATCAAATCTGAGATGACATTCTCCGTTGTATTGTGCAGCTAGACCAAAGTTGAGACAGATTGATTTCGCATGACCGATGTGAAGATATCCGTTAGGTTCAGGGGGAAACCGAGTGACGACTCGGCCGTCGTGTTTTCCCTGTGCCAGATCCTTATCAATGATGCGTTCAATGAAGTTTCGTGAAATTCCTTCTGCAGTTGTCTCATTGTCCATAATATACTAGCTCTCCTGACTCGATAATTATGCTATATAGTAGCATAGAAGCATTCTTTATGCTATATATGTATGGACTCCGTCAATGCCTCATACAAATGATTTCTGGATATTCTCATGTGGTACTTGTTCATTAGTGTATACTAATGATGTAAACGAAAAAAATAGCGATAAAGACGAGCTATAATGATAGATAAAGACCTCTATAGACGATTGATACGGTTAGCACTCCCCATCATGGGAGCAAACCTTTTACAGACACTCTATAATCTCGTTGATACGTTCTTTTTAGGGAAAATCGGTAAAGAGGCTGTTTCTGCACCGTCAATCGCATTCAATGTGGTTTTCTTTCTTATTATCTTCGGAGCCGGTTTTGCCTCTGCCGGGACTACCATTATCTCACAGGCAAAGGGAAAGCAGGATCAGAAACGTGTTGATTTCTATGTGGGGCAGACCTTTGGGATCCTGCTGCTTGTCTCTTTCATGATCATGATCACGGGAATCGGCCTGACAGACTTCTTACTCACGTTATTACAAGTCCCTGAAGGTTTGACCTATGAGTATACTCGTCAGTATACAAGAATCATCTTTCTTGGTATGCCCTGGATGTTTATATCATTTGCTTT
>CAYYPJ010000116.1:6746-8026 GCA_964473495.1 uncultured Spirochaetales bacterium | reverse complement strand
CCTATATACATGCCGGTTCTTAACCGAATATGTTCAAGGGGACTCAGTGTCTTTATTTTGCTTTCATCGTAGACTGCTGCTGTTTTCATAGATACGCTATTGTACACTGAATCGAAGTTTTTATCAATTTATGACACTATGAGTAGCGGTAAATCAACATAATTCGGAAAAACAGCATCCTATATACTGTTATGGAAATAATTTATAATCATTTCACGATCATAAGACCTGAAGTACAATCGCACATCAGAATTCAAGGAAAAGGAAAAGGAATCTGCAGCTATTCTGATCCAATTGTTGCACTAAACACAAGATTCGCAACAAGGTGTATCGTATCAGGAATCATTCTGTTGCATAAACAGGTGATAATGTGTACTATCTTCTCAATTTAGGTCGATAAAACAGCTTTATACCTGTTTTTATCGCATGAATATACAATCATATACAAGGATGGTCATGTTGGACATTGCATATCTTATCCTTTCTGACGGAACATTATTTCAGGGACACTCTTTTGGATCACCGCCTGTCACTTGTTCAGAACTTCACACCCTACTGAACACACAACAACCCGGGCTAGGTGAAGTAGTCTTCAATACCAGTATGACTGGATATCCCGAGATCCTTACTGATCCCTCATACACTGGACAGATAGTACTAATGACATACCCTCATATAGGGAACTACGGAACTATGGCTCAATGGTCAGAGAATGGACCTGAACAGCGAACCGGTAAAAGAACGATCAAGGCATCAGGCTTGGCAGTACGTGATTATTACGAAGGTCCGGTGCCTCCCGGGCGCAGCACTTTAGATGCATTTATGAGATCACAGGGGATCCCGGGTATCACCGACATCGATACACGGCGGTTGACGCTTTCTCTCCGTGATGACGGTAGTCGAAATGGTATTATCGCTGCCTCCGAACATCCCAAGTTGACTGATCAGGAATTCGAGACCATCCTCAAGTGGCTGTCATCTACCCCCGAGATGGAGGGACAAGACCTCATCAGTCAGGTAGGAACAAGCAGGACCATCACAATACACGCCGAAGGATCCTTTCATATGGGACTTATCGACTATGGGATCAAGAACTCAATTATCGATCACCTCGTAAAACGTGATGTAAGAATCACCCTCTTTCCCTCCGACGTAACTTATGAAGAATTGAAAGGATCATCAATCGAAGCACTCTTCCTGTCAAATGGTCCCGGAGATCCCGCCGTTCTCTGTGACCAGATAGCCGTAATCCGTCAATGCATCGGCAAACTGCCTATCTA
>CAYYPJ010000116.1:0-6736 GCA_964473495.1 uncultured Spirochaetales bacterium | reverse complement strand
GGATATGCTTAGGACACCAGCTTATCGCTGAGGCACTTGGAGCCAGTACCTACAAGATGACCTTTGGGCACCACGGCGGGAATCATCCGGTACGTGATGAACAGACCGGCAGGGTATTTGTCACATCACAAAACCATGGTTTCGCAGTCGACCCGAAAACACTGCCCAAAGATACCGAGATATGGTTCTCAAATGCGAATGACGGGTCTATAGAGGGTTTGCGGCATACACTGCTGCCGATCATGTCAGTTCAGTTTCATCCGGAAGCTGCACCGGGACCCTGCGATGGGAATCGCATCTTCGATGCTTTTCTAGTTCAGGCACGATCGACTCTCTCAACGATACAACCCAAAGATACTACGGAGGTATCATGCCAGCAAGAAAAGATATAGATTCTATCCTTATCATAGGAAGCGGCCCTATTGTCATCGGTCAAGCATGTGAATTCGATTATTCGGGGACTCAGGCGGTAAAGGCTCTCAAAGAAGAGGGGTACCGTATAATCCTGGTGAACCCCAATCCGGCAACCGTGATGACTACCCCCGGTATAGCTGACAGCATATATATGGAACCGTTATCGGTTGAATATGTAGAAGAAATCATACGAAGAGAAAGACCTGATGCGATCCTCAGCACCATGGGGGGGCAGATAGGTCTGAATCTTACATTGGATCTGGAAAAAGCAGGCGTGTTGGATCGCTACGAAGTCGAAGTCATCGGGGCAGGTATTGAATCGATCCGTCTTGCAGAAGACCGTGGAGCATTCAAAGAGGTTATCGCAAGTCTCGGTCTCCTCTCTCCGAACTCTTGTCTTGCAGACTCACTAGAGAAGGCTATAGCCTTCAAGCAAGAGACAGGACTCCCTTTGATCATTCGCCCGAGTTACACCCTGGGGGGCATGGGCGGAAGCATTGCAGAGAAGGAAGCAGACTTCATCCCGCAAGTCAAGAGGGCTCTTCAAGAGAGTCCTTCAGGAGAGGCTTTGATCGAGGAATCTCTTATAGGATGGAAGGAATTCGAACTTGAGGTGATGAGAGACAAGGCAGACAATGCGATCATCGTCTGTTCTATCGAGAATATAGACCCAATGGGTGTTCATACCGGAGACAGTATCACCGTCGCCCCCGTTCAGACACTTTCTGATCAGGAGTACCAGCAAATGAGGAATGCTGCAATCGACATCCTCCGAGCAGTCGGGGTCGATTGCGGCGGCAGTAATGTGCAGTTTGCGATGGAACCGAACAGCGGTCGAATGGTAGTCATTGAGATGAACCCGCGAGTATCCAGATCATCAGCGCTTGCCAGTAAGGCAACAGGATTCCCAATAGCCAGATGCTCTGCAAAACTTGCAGTCGGATATACTCTCGATGAGGTCACCAATGAGATCACGGGTGTCACTGCATCATGCTTTGAACCGGCTTTGGATTACTGTGCCGTTAAAGTCCCTCGTTTTGAACTGGAGAAATTCCCTATGAGCTACTCTGCCTTGGGGACCCAGATGAAGAGTGTGGGAGAGACCCTTGCTATCGGCAGGACCTTCAATGAAGCACTGAACAAAGCAATACGTGCTACTGAACGTATATACGAGGGAGTTGAAGAGCTGATAGGTTACACTGACGATGAGATAGAGAAAATCCTCTGTTCAGCTCATCCTCTGCGTATCTTTGCAATCTATACGACCCTCAGCAAGCAAGGTGCCGCAGCACTAGACGAGATGCAGAAGAAGACTGGTTATGACAGGTGGTTCCTCTATCAACTTCTTCGTCAAATTGAACTTGAGAAGACGATACAGCACAAGTTCCCTACAGCTCTCCCTGATCAGCAGAAATCATTACTGCTGCAGGTAAAGCGCATGGGATTTTCAGACAACCATATAGCACGATTGATAAATCGTACCACTGAGAAGATATATGATCTTCGTAAAGAGTTTGGGATCACTCCTTCATACCATCTTGTTGATACCTGTGCAGGAGAGTTCAAGGCACAGACTCCCTACTTTTATTCTACCTATGGAGAGATCGATGAGGGGACCCCTTTAGGGGATGAGGGAGTCATTATACTGGCTAGCGGACCGAATAGGATAGGGCAGGGGTTAGAGTTCGATACCTGCTGCACTCTTGCATCACAGGCCTTTCAGAAGTATGGGAAGAAGACCATTCTTATCAACTCAAACCCTGAGACAGTCTCCACAGACTTCAATATCTCTGACCGCCTCTACATGGAACCACTCACTACAGAACAGGTCCTTGCGATTATGAAGAAGGAGCAAGTCAATAAGATCGTAGTCCAGCTGGGAGGACAGACTCCTTTGAACATGACGAAAAAGCTGAAAGAGGCCGGTGCAGAGATCATCGGGACTTCTCTCGGGAGTATCAACGATGCAGAAGATCGAGGAAAGTTCTCTGCTCTGGTCACCAAACTTGGGCTGCGTCAACCAAGGAACCTCATGGCTGGTACTCACAGAGCCATCCGTACAGCAGCTCATACGATTGGATTCCCGGTCCTGCTGCGTCCATCCTTTGTCCTTGGAGGACGAAGCATGTTCATCGCATATACTGACACGGAATTAGAAGAATTCATGGAAAAAGGAATCAATATCTCAGAAACAGCTCCGGTACTTGTAGATCAATTCCTCGAAGATGCCTTTGAGTATGATCTGGATGCGATCGCAGATGGGTACAATGTCTACATCGGCGGTATCATGCAGCATATCGAAGCAGCAGGTATTCACTCTGGTGATTCAGCTTGTGTCTTTCCCCCTTATAAATCTTCTCTCAAAGTTTTATCAGAGATGAAGAGTGCCGCTGTTGCAATTGCACGAGAGATACACATCAAAGGATTTCTCAATATTCAATTTGCCGTGAAGGATAATGAGCTTTACATTCTTGAAGTAAATCCAAGGGCTTCAAGGACTATCCCTTTCCTATCCAAGAACTCTAGTGTGAATCTCATCGATGCTGTCGTACGGTCGTGGATGGGGACTGATCTAAAAAGACAAGGGCTTGTAGGTGAGGACGGGACAGGAGAAGGAGCCTGTACGACAGGATGGGCCGTGAAAGAAGCTGTCTTCTCATTCGATCGTTTCCGTAATATAGACCCGGTTCTCGGTCCGGAGATGCGATCGACAGGAGAAGTCCAGGGATCAGGAAATTCCTTTGGAGAAGCTTTCTACAAATCGCAGATTGGCGCAGGAAATAGATTGCCTAAAACAGGAAAGGTCTTTATATCGGTAAACAAACGAGACCGAAAGACTATTATACCTATAGCAAGGGCATTAAAAAAGATGGGATTCCTCATCACAGCTACTAGAGGTACTGCTCGGGATCTCTATGATGCAGGTATCCTCTGTGAAGTCATACTGAAAGTCCATGAGGGTCATCCCAACATCATAGATAACATCCAAAACAAAAGAGTAGATCTTGTCGTAAACACCCCTATGGGATTTATGGCTAAAAAGAGTGATGATGACATTCGCACGGTGGCAATGAGAATGAAGATTCCCTACACAACAACAACCAGTGCTGCAGAAGCTGCTGTTGAAGCCATAAGATATCAGAAGAAGTCAAAACTGCATGTTGCACTACTTCCTCCTTATAAGAAATAGCTCTATTCCCACATATAGTGGAAAACTGATCAATCACTGGGAATGGAACCCTATCGACGATTGAACACATTATAGTATGTTGAACACTTGCCGATTTTCTGCAGTAAAAGGAGAAGGGTTGTCTTTATATCTAGCATATTCAATCAAAGGCATTCAACAAGAATATTATTCCAAGTAAGACAATCGTGTATGTATATGATAGAGACTTCTCTGACTTATTTTGCCCTGCAGGTGCTGTACCTTCTGACTGTACAAAATCAATAATGTGATCCAGATCTTCTTTTTGCAGTTCTTTGAGCGGTACTGCAATGATCCATACTGGTACTGTGTTGTTTTCTGCTTATCATAAGTTACGGATAGAGCATGCTAACCTGTTTTTCACAGCTAACCACAGCACTTAAGAAAATATTAAGGAATCCATGTTCTATCGCGCATGAAGGCTGCCGATTTACGGCAGCCTTCATGTTATATGTCACTAAAATGAATCAGAGAGTCTTCCCAAGCACTTCATTCAATCGCTGGACGAACTCTGTCGGATTCTTGATCATCACACCTTCAACTAATAATGCCTGATCCAACAAAATATTACTAATATCTTTAATCATCTCTTTGTCATCTGTCTCACCGATTTTCTTGACAATGATATGTTCAGGATTGATCTCAAGGATTGGAGTGAACTCTGGTAGCTCAGTCTGTCCCATGGCTTTCAGCATCTGCTGCATCTGTACGGTTGGATCCTTCTCATCGACAACAACACACGCAGGAGAATCCTCTAATCGGGAAGATGCAATAACATCTTTCACACGTTCACCTAAAGCCTCTTTGATCTTTTCCAGTACAGGTTTTGCAGCTTCTTCTTTCTTTTTATCCTCATCTGTCTTGATATCTTCTGCAGCACCGGATTTATTGATGGCTTTTAATTCAACATCTTTATATTTCCCAATCGATGGGATGACTATATCATCAACTTCATCATCCATGATAAGCACTTCAAACCCCTTTGTCTTGTACCCTTTTATCAATGGAGATTTCTTCAGAGTATCTTCTTTGCCCCCGGCGATGTAGTAGATTGCCTTCTGACCTTCCGGCATTCTCTCTTTATATGCTGCAAGACTGGTGTATCCTTCGATCTCCGTTGATTTGAATCTAATCAATTCAAGCAGGATATCCCTGTTCGCATAGTCAGAATAGAGACCTTCTTTCAGAGGTCTGTTGAACTGTGAGATGAACTTATCATATTTTTCAGGATTTGATTCAAAAAGCTTTTTAAACTCACCAAGCAGCTTCTTGACCGATGCAGACTTGATATTTGCCATAATTTTGTTCTTCTGCAGGATCTCTCGGGAGATATTCAAAGGAAGATCCTCTGAATCGATCAATCCACGAACAAATCGCAAATAGGGAGGCAGCAGCTCTTTCTCATCATCCGTGATAAATACACGTTTCACATACAGCTTAACACCAGGTTTATAATTGGCTTGAAAAAGATCAAAAGGAGCCTTCTTTGGGATAAAGAAGAGTGTCGTATACTCTTGGGTCCCTTCTGCCTTTGTATGCAGATAGAATAGCGGGTCTTCATAGTCACCGAAATCATTCTTATAGAATTCACTATAGTCTTCCTCTGTGAGTTCTGATTTCGGTCTCCTCCACAATGCTGATGCACTATTGATCTGTTCAATCTTATGCTCGACCTTCTTTTCTTTCTTGTCCTCTCCTTCATATGATTCCTGATCATATTCAAGGAAGATCGGAAAGGCAATATGATTTGAATATTTCTTTATGAGCTGCTCAATCTGCCATCTGTTCGCATATTCTTCTCCCTCTTTATTCAATTCAAGAATAATGGTAGTTCCCTGTCCTTCACGTACAGCCTCTTCGATGGAATAAGAGTTCTTACCGTCACTACTCCACTTCCAGGCCTGTTCTTCACCGGCTTTTCGTGTGATCACATCCACATGATCGCACACCATAAAACAGGAATAGAATCCGACGCCAAACTGACCGATCAGGTTCGACTCTTTCTTTGCATCATTTTTCATCTGTTTCAGGAATCGTTTAGTTCCTGAACGGGCTATTGTCCCAAGTTGTTTATCAAGATCATCCTGATTCATGCCGATCCCGTTATCCTTTATCGTCAGTATCTTTTTCCCATCTTCAGAGAAGGTGATATCGATTCTTGGATCGAACTGTAATGATTTGAATGATTCGTCAGTGAGAGTCAGGTATTTTAATTTATCAAGAGCATCAGAAGCATTCGCTGCAAGCTCCCGTAAAAAAATCTCTTTATGTGAATAGAGTGAATTAATAATCAGGTCAAGTAGTTGATTTACTTCCGTCTTGAACCGTTTCTGTGCCATGATGCAACTCCTTATGCTTTTATACATTACGTACAAATGTATTAATTATGATTGTTATACATGCTCGATCGTCTAAAAACATACTAATATTTTCATCATCACGGCAATATATTATTGCTAAAAAAACATCTTTTTGGCAATAATGCAAAAAACTTGCCCAAAACGGAAGGTTTCCCCTTAAATCAGACGGCTGCTCAGTACAATCCAGTCATACTTCCTATGAGATAGACAACCGATGCTAATATGATAGATCCAAAGAGTGTCATCAAAAGACCGGCTTTTGCAAAGTCTGCTATCGAGAAATATCCTGCAGAATATGGAATGACATTCGTCGGTGATGATGTCACCAGGATGAACGCCAGAGAGGCAACAAGAGAAGCAGGGAGAGCTACCGCCATGACCGGTAATCCTAAAGCAACTGCCAACTCTATCATGATAGGTATAATGATAGTAGCAGTGACAGTATTACTGGAAAAGATGATCTTCAGAAGTGAGATCAAAAAGATAATCACAAAAACCATAAGAAACGGTTGGAGATTACCGATTCCTGAAAGTAACACGACGGAGAGCCATCTTGCCGCTCCAGTAGAATACAGCATCATACCTACCGAGACCCCCGAGACGATGAGGATGATCCCGCTCCAAGAGACTTGCGGTTCAATCTGTTTCCACTTGATACTGCTGACTTTGGGGAGGAAGAAAAGACTCGATGTGAATAATACCGGCATTGATATCGGGATATCGATACCAAACCATCTCTCAAGAACAGGAGAAC
>CAYYPJ010000115.1:0-8026 GCA_964473495.1 uncultured Spirochaetales bacterium | reverse complement strand
TGGTTTGTCTTACTGTTAAGCCTCATGGCTGCATTAATCCTCTTTTTTGTGTTGAGCATATTCTATGGACAGGCAGCTCCGAAGGAGCTTGAGATGGATCAGCCCATCCAGATCGTCATGAAATCAGCAGAAGTGAAGCCTATGGAGTTCTGGGGGGTGGCCCAGCGTGGAATACTGGAGGCAGCAAAAGAGTACGGAGTATCTGTAGAGTTCTCGGGTCCTCCTTTTGAGAAAGATATTGAACAGCAGATCAGTATTCTCGATACTGTCATAGAGAAACGACCACCATTGATCATATTAGTAGCTGCTGACTATGTGAGACTTGTGGCATCAGTTGAGAAGGCGGAATCGTTGGGAATCCCTGTGGTGACCTTTGATTCAGGTGTTGATTCATCGATACCCGTCTCTTTCATTGCTACTGATAATATTGAAGCAGGGAAGAAGGCAGGAGCAGAACTTCTTAAGTTACTTTACGGGAGTGACCATAGAGAAGTCGCCATTGTTAGTCATATTCGAGAAGCAGCAACGGCAATCGATCGAGAGAATGGTGTCAGGTCTGCAATCGACGAATCCATGATCATAGGTTCCTGGTACTGCGATGTTGAAGAAGATAAGGCATACGAGATTACTATGAAACTGCTCGAGAATAAACATCTTGGGGGTATCGTTGCTTTGAATGAGGCCTCAACCCTTGGTGTTGCACGGGCTGTCGAGGAAAAACAGCTACAGGATAAGGTTGCAGTCGTTGGTTTTGACAATGCAGTAAAAGAACTGACCTATCTTGAATCGGGAGTCATAGATGCCACTGTCGTTCAGAGACCCTATAATATGGGGTATATGACAGTGAAGATCGCCGTAGATTATTTGAGTGGGAAACCCGTGCCGAAATTCCTTGACACCGGATCTGTCCTGATCGACAGGTCCAATATGTTCAAGCGTGAGTATCAGGAATTGCTCTATCCTTTCAGCAGTATTTATTCGAAATGATACAGGTCTTTGTATCATACATAGTGAATACTACAGTTACAGTGTCTCAGCTCTTACTGTTTCCCTAATATCGGAATAATTTAAACAATCACCGTAGAATCCTCTATTTCGCGATCAAAGGAACGGGGTGATAATTGTGTATTGTATGAAAGTACACAATGATGATCAGTTGTTTTCAGGGAGCGAAAGTTTGAGTAATCTAATTCTTTCAGTGAAAAATATTGATAAACGGTTCAAGGGCGTCCATGCCCTAAAGGGTGTTGATTTTGACCTGTATGAGGGTGAGATCCATGCATTGGTAGGTGAGAACGGAGCCGGAAAGTCGACACTTATGAAGATCCTTACCGGGATATACGAGAAAGATTCTGGAGAGATGTACTATCTTGGGAATTTGTATCATCCGACTGGTCCAAAAGAGGCTTTACAGATGGGTATTGGTATTATCCATCAGGAGCTGAATATGATGGGGCATCTCACTGTCGCTCAGAATATCTTTATTGGTCGAGAGTCTATGAAGCGTAATGGGTTATTCCTTGATGAGAAAGCTCAGAACGAACGGGCAAAAAAGTTGTTAGAACGGTTGAATATTCATATAGATCCAACTGAGAAACTGGCTAATCTTACCGTTGGCATGCAGCAGATGGTGGAAATAGCAAAAGCAGTCTCTCACGATCTGAAGATCCTTATCCTTGATGAACCGACGTCGGCTTTGACCAATACAGAGATTGAAGAATTGTTCACTATCATGAGGAACCTCGCAAAAAACAATGTGGCGATGATCTATATTTCCCACAGGATGGATGAGATCCACAAGATAACGGACCGGGTGACAATTATGCGTGATGGTCAGTACATCGGAACGAAGGCAACCGATAAGGTAACCAAAGAAGAGATCATAAAGATGATGGTCGGTCGTGTCATCTATGAAGAACCGAAACAGAAGAGCAATGTTCCTGAAGATGCTGAAGTAGTACTGCGTGTAAAGGGATTAAACGCCGGTAAGATGGTTCAGAATGTGAGTTTCGATCTTCATAGCGGAGAGATCCTCAGCTTTTCAGGCTTGATCGGTGCTGGGCGAACAGAGACGATGAGAGCTCTGTTCGGTGCTGATAAAGTGACTAGTGGAACCGTAGAGATCAAAGGAAAGCCTGTACATATAAAGACCCCGATGGATGCAGTGAATCATCGTATCGGTTACTTGTCTGAAGACCGTAAACGATACGGTCTCGCTTTAGGACTCAGTATGAAGGACAACTGTATTATGGCTTCTTATGAAGATTTCCAGCGAAGAGGGTTCATGGAGAATGCAAAGATCGAGCGAGTAGCGGGGGAGTATTCGGATACCCTGAAGATCAAGACACCATCGCTGGATCAGCTTGTTGAGAATCTCTCTGGCGGAAATCAGCAGAAAGTTGTTATTGCAAAATGGTTGATCAGAAATAGTGACATTCTCATTTTTGATGAACCTACCAGAGGAATCGATGTCGGAGCGAAAAGTGAGATCTATCACTTGATGAATGGTTTAGCAAAAGAGGGGAAGGCGATCATTATGATCTCTTCGGAAATGCCTGAAGTATTACGTATGAGCGACAGGATCATTGTTATGTGTGAGGGGAGGATCACTGGGGAACTTGATATCAGTGAAGCGAGCCAGGAAAAGATCATGGATTACGCAACAATGAACAATTAAGTAGGAGTAATGGATAATGGACAAAACCTTGGCGAAAAAGCGAAATAGGATTGAGAGAATAAAGGATAAAGGATTACAAAAGGTGCTTGCTCCGGCTGCATTGGTTATTCTGTATGCGTTCTTTGCAGTCTTTGGTAGGAACTTTATGTCCTATACTACACTGGTCAATATTTTAGATTCTTCATATTATATTGGATTCATTGCTATTGGTGTGACTTTTGTCATTATTACCGGTGGTATTGACCTGTCTGTCGGAACAGTCATGATGTGTGCCGCTATTATCGGGGGAACAGCGTATAAGACATGGGGATGGCCCATGTGGCTCTCTTTGTTACTCATTATCTTTGTCGGGTTTCTGTTCGGTGTTTTTAACGGGCTACTCGTGGCAAAGTTGAAACTACCGCCGTTTATTGCAACATTGGGTACCATGATGATATCAAAAGGTGTTGGTTCTATCGTATCAAACGTACGAAGTGCTACATTCCCAGTCAGATCCGAGTCAAACGGCTGGTTTAAGAATATCTTCAAGTATATCACCAAAGACAACATCTCTATACCAACAGGTGCGATCATACTCTTTGGTGTTGCATTTATCTGTTATGTGATTCTCTTTAAGACAAAGATGGGGCGATATATCTTTGCAATCGGCAGTAATAAAGAAGCTGCTCGACTTTCAGGTATAGATGTTGAGATGTGGGAAATGATGGTATATATCATAGCCGGCATTGCTGCAGGCATAGGCGGGATCGCATTCGCTGCAATCTATACGACAGTCATGCCGGCTCAGGGAGCAGGGTTTGAACTTTATGCTATTGCTGGTGCAGTTATCGGTGGAACATCCCTTTCTGGTGGTATTGGAACGATTTCTGGTACATTGATTGGTGTATATATCATGAGTGTATTGAGAACCGGTCTTCCTTCGATGAATCTGCAGTCACATTACCAGACATTCTTCACTGGCGTTGTGGTGATTCTTGCAGTACTGCTTGATATCTACAAGACAAACAAGGCTGCTCAGGAGAAGATCCTTACCCCGGCAGAGCAATACAAACAGTCTATGAATGAGAAGATAGATGATCTAAAACAGTCCCTTTCGGCTGCATCTGAAAGTAAGTCCCAAGGTATCATGGATGAGATCGCTGCTCTGTCAAAAGAGAGAAACCATACCTATTCCCGAGTGAGAGCAGAAGAGAAGACGGAACAGGCAAGAATAAAGCGCGAAGAGAAACTCGCACAAAAAGCAATGAACAAGAAGATGTTATAAATCTAAATATGTATGAGATTAGGTTACCCCCGATGCAGTATGTATCGGATTAATAAAAGAGGAGGAACTTATGAAAGTTTCGAAAAGATTAATTTCTATTTTGTTAGTTGTCGCTTTTCTCGGGATATCAATGTCTGCTTTTGCCCAGGGAGAGAAGGAGAAACCTTATATTGCTGTAGTATCAAAAGGTGAACAGCACGATTTCTGGCAGCAGGTAAAATTAGGGGCAAACGATGCAGCTGAGAAACTTGGCGTAGATATGACCTTTGAAGGTCCTGCTTCTGAGAGTGATGTACAGGATCAGGTTGATATGCTGAAGAATGCATTGGCTAAGAAGCCGGTAGCAATTGCACTTGCTGCTCTTAATACCGGTGCGGTCATGGAACAGCTTCAACAGGCACTGGATCAGAAGATCCCCGTAATCGGGTTTGACTCTGGTGTACCTGATGCTCCTGCCGGTTCTATTTATGCTAACGCTTCAACTGATAACTATGCTGCTGCCGGATTAGCTGCAAAGAAGATGTTTGCTGTGATCAAAGATGATATTGAGAAAGCAACTGCTGCTGATCCTGTGACACTCGTTGTTATGAACCAGGATGCATCTGGTGAATCACTGCTGAGCCGAGGGAAAGGATTCAGAGATAATATGGTTGATCTTATTACTTCTGGAACCGGGTTAAGCAAAGGTGATATCAGTGTCATCGGTAACCCTGCATATATCGCAGCTGACAGTCCAGTGAGCGGCAATAAAGTATTTATCGAAATGATAGTGCCTGCATCTGCCAGTGCGACAGATACTACTGCTTCAGCGAATGCTGTTTTGAACAAAGTTGCCGATAAGAATATCAAAGGGATCTTCTGCTCGAACGAAGCTACGGTAAAGGGTCTTCTTGCAGCAACGAATGATGGTGTTGATCTTCCTGCAAAGTATCCTGGTCTAACAGTGGTCGGTTACGATGCTGGTGCCGGACAGAAGAATGCTGTTCGAAAAGAGTTTTTCCTTGGTTCAATAACACAGGATCCCTACCAGATCGGGTATAAAGCTATAACTCTTGCATATGATGCATACATGGGGAAACCTGTATCTGATGTTGATACCGGCGCTAAGTTCTACAACAAAGACAACATGGATGATGATGACATAAAGGGTCTGCTCTACGATTGATGTAGTAAGATAATGGACGTATAGATTAGAGCCGCAGCAGAAGTATTCTGCTGCGGCTCCTCTTGTTCACAGAATCAATATGTATACAGAGAAAGATTCGGCATCACCAGTATAGATACTGCATGAGAAGTTCCATACATCTTCTGGGATTCTGGATGAGATGCGATCCATACGCTGCGTCGAACATCATCAGCAGGCTAAGAAGATCACCCCCCCCCATTTGTGAGAAAACAGGTGGATATCTGTGATGCCTGTGGGTTCACTATCCCGAAAGGATGTGAACCTGCATCACGAGCAAAGAAGAAGAGACCAACAGCAAAGAAACCATAGCTGCAGTGTTGCCGCCTTCGACAGGATTCGAGTCAACTAGTAGAAAGTTCATAAAATTCAGATCGTTATAGATATCGATAATTTTCGGTGTAGATACATTCAAGATAGTTCTTTAGCAAAAAGAGATTACCATGTTACAACTTGGAACGGAATTCTGGGTGTAAGTTATTTTTATCCAGCCCCTCTAAATGGGGATTTCTTATAGGTTCTGCCGATTCATGAAATGGCCGTTTTTTATATTCCTTCTCTAAGAGGATCTCATCCAAATAGACTCATGAGCCATTGATTCAACAGAAGCTTATCCCTGAATCTGTGTTGCTTTAGCCCTTTTATTTTTCGTTTCGCCATGTATTATTACCTTCTTTCCTGGAGGCTCCAATTTTCCTCAGCTCTTTATCAAAATCACTTTCAAATATTCTATCCTGCACAATACGATACTTTTCAAATTCACAGTCTGCAGAATCCTTAGCAATTTTTGCAGATATGCTGCCAGCGTTTTGAAGTATTTCACGATCATCAAATTCAAGAAATTTATCTAACCTTTTTGCCCAATCCTCCATCGTCATAGGTATTTTCCTTATAGCTCTAGCTTCTGCTAATTCTAAGTAGGCATTTATAATTAGACTTAAGCCATCAAGTTCTTTCTTTGTAAGATAGTTTTTTGTAGTTGAAACATCAGATTTTAGTATTTTCCCATCAGGAGAATTCTTCCAACTCGTCAGACCCATATGGTCTTTATTGCTATCAGCTCTTTTATATATGAGTTCTGCAGCTGTATGGCCATGGATTGCAAAATGCAATTTATTCTGGACTTTTGAAAAGAATTCACGTGTTATCAAGGGCATTAGGATTATAATCCATGCTTGTTGCATAGATATCCGTTATTTTCTGGTAAAACAGCCGTTCACTTAAACGGATTTCTCTGATCTCTTCTAATAAGCGCTCAAAATAATCTTCACCAAGAAAGGTTCCGTTTTCCATCCGTTCTTTATCTATTACATAGCCTTTAATGGCAAACTCTTTGAGAACATTTGTAGCCCACTGACGAAATTGAGTTGCTCGAACTGAGTTAACTCGGTATCCAACTGATATTATTGCATCAAGGTTATAGTAATCCATACTATGAGTTACTTCTCTTGTTCCTTCAGTCTGAATTGTTAGGAATTTCCTAATAGTTGCTTCACGTGTTAATTCTCCTTTGTCATAAATATTTTTGAGATGTTCACTTATTGTAGGGATCTTGACATCAAACAACTGAGCCATCAATTTCTGGGTTAGCCATATTGTCTCATCCCCATATCTGGCCTCAATACTTTGATCCCCTGCTTGGGAAGTAAATATCAAGAATTCAGCTATCGAATTCCTAATTAGTAATCTTCCTCTATATCCCACATATTCTTATAGAATCCTTCTTCAATTAGTCTGACTTTCCAGTTTTCATCTACTCTCTTAAGATGAGAAAGATTATTTGATCCATTCACATGAATAACTCAAACTTCTCAGTTATTCAACGGAATAAAAGGCCCTGAGAACAAGCAGAAAAACCACAGAAAATATTGGATAATTACTTATTTCATATAACAATAGGCCCCTACTGATGTGGCAAGATGTTAGTGTCCAAAAAAAACACCACAGAGGTCTATTTCTGCAGATATCTTATCAGATACTACCAATTTTGACGATACTACAACCGTAATTATTGATGATTTTCAAAAAAGATTTCAACCAAGTCACCTGCTCAGAGAGAGCGGCGCTAAGAAAATGAGAGGCGTAAGATGCTCCAGGATTTTCTCATTCCTGTTTTCTCTTGTCTTTACCGGACAATGCAGGAGCAAAAGATAGCAAATCGTTCAGGGAGTTCTCCCAGTGGGGTCAAAAAGGATACGGTATACCGGTTTTTATGATTGCAGACTATTGACTGGATTGGATTTCCTCAAAACTTGCTGCAAGACTTCTCCTACAGCAATAACCCCGTTACCTCAGCGGCAAGACGGAATGTCTTTATTGTTGATGACGGTCTCTATGATCGTAGCAGATCGAAGAAAGTGGGATTACTCGCTAAGGTCTATGATCATGCTCGTCACATACATGGATTTGGGTATCGAATGCTCACTCTCGAGTGGAGTGACGGCAATACCTTTATTCCCGTGAATTTCTGTTTATTAAGCAGCACAAACCCAAAGAACCGGATGAGTGGAATCCATGATAAGAGAACAGACAGCCTGGAATTGGATCAGTTGTTCTCTTCTACCCCTGTAAAAACATATAAACTCGGCTTTAGCTGGAAACCAAGTGCAAATATTAGCTTCTCTACCGGTTTGCGGCTCAACGATTGCAGAGATCTTTTATCCCTTCACGATTGCGATTCCCGGGAAGAGTGGGGCAATGTGCACATAAACCGGTCATTTGGGAAACTAAGCATTCATGCATCTGCTGATGCGAAAGGAAATGATGAGAACAGTTTTACCGGAAAATATGCCTGCTCAGCAGTATATGAACCGACGGATAACCAATCCTACACATTTCAGGTAAACCATAACACAGAAAGTCTGATTAACCTGATAGATGGGGCACATACAAGTGTCGAGCT
>CAYYPJ010000114.1:2609-8059 GCA_964473495.1 uncultured Spirochaetales bacterium | reverse complement strand
GTACAGAAGATTTCAATCCAGCATGAAGAAGGCTGCTCGTACGAACAGCCTTCTTTCTTATAAGCCTTAGCCTTATGCTATTACTTGTTCTTCAGTGCAGCTTGTGCTGCGGCCAATCTTGCAATAGGTACTCTGAATGGTGAACAGCTGACATAGTTCAAACCAATCTTTGCACAGAATTCAATAGTCTTTGGATCTCCACCGTGTTCTCCGCAGATTCCCAACTTCAAATCCGGTTTTACAGAACGCCCAAGTTCTGCAGCCATGATAACAAGTCTTCCTACACCGTCCTGATCCAATACAGCAAACGGATCATATTCATAGAACTGTTTGTCCGTATCATTCACATAGTGTCCAAGAAAACTTCCTGCGTCATCACGACTGAACCCGCAGGTCATCTGAGTCAGATCGTTAGTGCCAAAACTGAAGAATTCAGCTTCAGCTGCTATCTTGTCAGCAGTCAATGCTGCTCGAGGTACTTCAATCATAGTCCCGATCTTATAATCCACCCTATCCCCAGTATCTTCAAAGACCTTTGCTATAGTCTCCTCTGCATACTTCTTACAGTAGGTGAACTCTTTGACTTCACCTACAAGTGGAATCATTATCTCAGGATAGACTTCAATCCCCTCTTTCTTCACATTGATCGCAGCCTCAATGATAGCCCTCACCTGCATCACAAGGATCTCAGGATATACTACAGCTAAACGACAGCCTCTGAACCCAAGCATCGGGTTGAACTCACTGAGGGAAATGACCTTTGCAGCAATCTCTTCGACGCTGACGCCAAGTTCCAAGGCCATCTCATGTCGGCTTGTATGATCGTGAGGGAGGAACTCATGCAGTGGCGGATCAAGCAGACGTACAGTCGCAGGTTTTCCATCAAGAACCTTGAAGATCCCTTCGAAGTCCTTTCTCTGCATCGGCAGTAACTCATCAAGTGCCAGTTTACGTTCAACGATATTCTTAGCAAGTATCATCTTTCGGATTGATTTTATTCTCTCGCCTTCAAAGAACATATGTTCTGTTCTGCAGAGCCCGATACCTTCTGCACCAAACTTCACTGCCATCTCTGTATCAGCAGGAGTATCAGCATTCGTCCTGATCTTCAACTCTCTGAACTCATCCACATACCCCATAAAGGTGTTGTAGTTCTTATAGAGCAATGATTCTTCGGGATCCAGTTGATTATTGAGTACCTGTACGATCTCCGATGGTTTCACATCGATCTCATTCGCATAGACCGCACCGGTGAATCCATCAATTGAGATGAATTCTCCCTCGGTAAGTTGCGCATCACCAATGGTGACGCTCTTATTCTTATAATCTATCTTGACATCTCCAGCTCCGGATACGCAGGGACACCCCATACCTCGTGCCACGACTGCAGCATGGCTTGTCATCCCTCCGCGAGCAGTCAACACACCTTTTGAGACAGCCATTCCGCCTATATCCTCAGGGCTTGTCTCTACGCGTACTAATATGACACTTCTCCCGTCTTTGGCCATCTCTTCAGCACGTTGTGCAGTCAGAGCTATCTGTCCGCAGGCACCACCGGGACTTGCCTTCAATCCTCTGGTCGCTTCTATGATACCATTATTCTTGATCTCCACGTTATCAAGAATTGGTGCAAAGAGTTTACTGAACTCATTTGCAGGTACTCGAGAGACTGCAGTTGCCTTATCTATCAATCCAGACTCTACCATCTCCACTTGCGTACGTAACCAGCTGAAGATAGTTCGTTTCCCGGTTCTTGTCTGCAGCATATAGAGTTTACCTTCCTGTATAGTAAACTCAAGATCCTGCATATCTTTGTAGTGGTTCTCAAGTATCTCTCGTATACTCACCAACTGGTTATAGACTTCTCTATTAACCTCTTTCAAGGTGTCAACCGTTTGCGGTGTTCGTATACCGGCAACGACATCCTCTCCCTGAGCATTCATCAAATATTCGCCATAGAAGATATTCTCACCGGTTGAAGGATCACGAGTGAATGCGACACCGGTACCGGAAGTCTCACCCATATTCCCAAATACCATCGACTGGACATTCACTGCGGTTCCCAGTAATCCTCTGATATCATTCATCTGTCGGTATTTGATCGCTCGTTTGTTATTCCATGAACCGAAGACTGCATCGATAGCCTTGAACAACTGTTCTTTCGGGTCGGTTGGAAAATCTTCTCCAGTAGCATCCTTATAGACTTTACGATATGATTCGACAACACGCTTGAAGTCCTCTACATCCAGTTCTGTATCGAGATCTTTATTCACCGAATCTTTGACAGACTGTAATGCTTCTTCAAAGTTATGATGGGGGACCCCCATGACGACATCACCGAACATCTGCATGAATCGTCGGTAACTGTCCCAGGCAAAACGTTCATTACCACTCTTCTTGATCACACCTTCTATAGCTGACGGGCTCATTCCCAAGTTCAGTACGGTATCCATCATCCCCGGCATTGATTGGGCTGCCCCGGACCTGACAGAGACAAGTAGAGGATTATCAGGATCGCCAAGTTTTGCACCCATCACGCGTTCGAGTCGTTCCAGATTCTCGAGCACTTGCTCCCGCATGATGACCGGGTATTTTCCATTGTGTCTGCTGAAATAATCACAAGCTTCAGTACTGATCGTGAAGCCGGGAGGTACCGGTAAGCCAATGCTCGACATCTCTGCAAGATTAGCTCCCTTACCACCAAGCAGGTCTTTCATCCCTGCATTACCCTCTGCCTTACCTTCTCCAAAGAAGTAGACATACTTTGTATTTGACATAAACTTATCAACCTCCATCTTAGTTGAATTCCTATCATATTGATATCAGTAACTGTAAATGATAAGAGTCCGTTCTGTCAAGAAACAGTTAACGGACTCTTCTTATTGATTCACTCATATATTCTTATATAGCCTATCAGCTATCATGCAGTGTAAGCCTCTAGATATTTACTTCGTGAGGGATGTCTCAGACGCTCTAGTGCTTTCTTCTCTATTTGTCTAATTCGTTCTTTGGTAAGATTGTAGAGATCTCCGATCTCTTTGAGCGACATAGGACTCTTCCCATTCAGCCCGAATCTGTATTGGATGATATCAGACTCTTTATCAGAAAGGGTACTCAAGACTTCATTTATGGAATTCTGTAAGGATGATTCCATCGCTTCCTCTTCAGGAGACTTGTAGTCGCTGTCCTCGATGAAATCACCGAGCTGGGAGTTGTTCTTTTCAGCAAAGACGGGCGTCTCAAGAGAGATTATATCCCGAGAGATATTCAATAGATCAGCGACATGTTTCTCATCAAACTGTGTGAGTCTGGCAACCTCTTTCAGGTCCGGTTCTTCGCCCTTCAGGCTTGTGAACTCTTTTTGGGCTTTCTGAATCTGCAGAAGCTCATTTGTCCTGTTGAGAGGGAGACGAATGGTCCGTGATTTCTCACAGATTGCCTTCAGGATCGCCTGTCTGATCCACCATACAGCATATGATATGAAATGATACCCTTTTTCAACATCGTATCGTTCAATGGCATTCATCAAGCCGATATTCCCTTCATTGATAAGATCACTCAACGGAAGTCCCTGATTCTGATACTTCTTTGCGACATTCACGACAAACCTCAGATTGGCTTCTATCAGTCGTTTGATCGCATATGTATCACCTGCAGAAGCTTTCTTTGCAAGTACTATCTCTTCGTCCCTTTTCAGGAGAGGAATCCTATTTATTTCTTTCAAGTACATTGAAAGGATGTTCTCGTCATCGTCATAGAATTTATTGATATACGTAGTAGCATATTTCATAGTATGTCTCCTTACTTATATACAAGCAATAAACATGCCAATTAGCCATAATTATGGTAATGATTCGTTATTCTATATTATATAAAGAGTTGATCAAACGCAGGGACACTACCACACAAACATACCTGAAGTACTAATAGATGATAACGTGTCAAAAGAACGCACATACTGGTAGAAGGGAATAAACTGTATATATTTGACACAGTTCATGTTTTTGGCTTGATAAATGGGACAATTTGACTCTTTTTCTGACCTTTTCTGGAGATTCGCTTCGATCCTATCTCTGGAAAGACTATTCTGATAGATCTATAGTAGCTGCAGCGTTCGTAATACCCCATCTGCTGTAACCCCTCCAGGTCATATATCTCATACCAGACCATCTTGATCAGATCATGGATCATATCACTTTCGGCAATCGTATCAAACTGCCCGGTCCCCTTGGTAATAAGGTACCTGCTCGTCTGGATCGTATGAAAGATACTCCAATCCTTCCCATCAATATCTTCGCTTCTATCACGAATAAAAGCCGCATTCTCCCAGCAGCGCAGAGCATACTCTGAATGCCCAAGATTACGGGAGGCCAATCCCAAGAAGAAGAAGATCTCTCCCAAACTCATCCTGTCATCTGGAGGACATAAAGAGAGAGCTTCTTTAAAGGTCTGCATACTTTGTAGAGCCTGCTGCTCGAACAGCTCCTCCTTGCCCTTCTCGATCAATCTCTTTATCTCTTTCATAACATCTATAGTATACGTATAGAGCGTTTGACTGACAAGTAAATCCTATGATAATTATTCTCTTATGGATCATCACTGGATAATTGATTCTTGATTGAAGTGTCTTCGCTATATGATATGATAGGAAAAACGTCAAAAGAGCTTGACGTTCTTTCGGTTCATGCATATATTTTTTACGAGTTCGCATATACAATTATTATTTGAATTATATCTATGGGAGGTTCATCATGAAGATCAAACCACTTGCTGATCGTGTACTTGTCAAAACTGAACAGGGCGAAGAGAAAACTGCTTCAGGGATCTTTATTCCACAAACTGCACAAGAGAAGACACAGACAGCTACTGTTGTAGCTATTGGTGACGATAAAGATGCAATTACTGTAAAGGTCGGTGACAAAGTCATGTATGATAAGTATGCTGGAACAACTATCAAAGTCGATGGCGAAGAACATCTGCTGCTCAATATAGCTGATGTTCTAGCAATTATTGAATAGATACGTTCATTCATTCATTCATTCATTAGGAAAGGTGGTACGCTACTGAGGCATACCACCTTTTTTATATGAGATGTCCGAAAACCTCCGTTGTGTGTTCTGACGGATGAGATAGCTGTGATTCAAGCTGAATGAAGAACACACGAACTTCTGATTCTTACGGTACTTTTGAATTGTTTCAGAACTCACTAGCATATGAGGCAAGATCATAAGTTATCGAAGTCACATTCAGGAAAGAAAGTCATACAGGCGGGTGTAGTGCTTTCGATCTAGAGCCAATAGGTACAGAGTATTATGATAGAACCCGTAGTGTGGTTCGAGGGCTATTCAAATCAAGTTACGGGACAGTCGATAGTGATGTACATGGCTTATCACAGATATCAAGAGAAGAAGAATGTATCCCTGAAATAGTGCGGACACTGGGAACGTGTG